>JADYZS010000036.1 GCA_020853075.1 Anaerolineae bacterium
AGCACACCTTTCTCCTGAAGATAACGGGTGTATTCCGGCGCGCCGCCGACGCTCCAGCCGGGTGTCGTCTCGCGGAAGTAGTCGCTATCATCCTCCAACCAATATTCGGGGCAGTGAATCTTGCCGATGGCCGCGGTGCGGTAGCCCACGCGGTGGAAGTGGCCCAGGATGGTCGGGAGGCCGCCGGGGTTCGGCCCGCTGAGGCCGTAGTAGCCGTGGTTGTGGCAATACTGGCCCGACAGGAAGCACATGCGGCTCGGCGTGCAGATGGGGCTCTGCGCGATGGCGTTGTCAAAACGCACGCCCTCGGCAGCCAGGCGATCCAGGTGCGGCGTCTGCACGTCGGGGTGGTTTTTGTGACCCAGCACTTTGGCGTTGTGCTGGTCGGACATGATGAAGAGGACGTTCGGGCGTTCTAGCATAGGCATTGCAACCCCTGAGCGTCTTGCGTCTAATACAAGGGGACCACGGAGTATTCATGACCCATCGGCACACCCCCTCCGCTGAGGGCAAGACCACCACCGATGAAAATGGATTGCGAGCCGTCCACGAATCCAGGACGCGAATACACAAATAGTCTCGCGGCGAGCATCGGATTCGTGTATTCGTGTTACCATTCGTGGATGGCTACTCTAACGCAATCCTCAGAACAACCACGGAGAACACGGAGACGTCTTGTTTTTCCTCTGCGTTCTCCGCGGTGAACAAGTTCTTCGGGCTCTAAGCGGCTGATATTTCCACCAGCGAAAGCGCGTGCAGCGACAGCGCAAGGCGCAGATGCAGCGCGCCGTCCGCAACACTGGCATCCACCAGCTCCCCCTCTTCCAGGCCCTGGCGGCTCTTGAGGAGCGCCAGTTGCGCCTGCGTCGGGTCCTGCGGGCGGCCCATCTCGCGCCAGACGGTGTAGGCGTTGCTGTGGGTTGCATCCACCCGCCAGTGCCGGACGCGCGTTTTACTCGCGTCAAAGGGCAAATGGCGGAGCGTCACATTTACATCCGCGGGCGGCGCGGCGGCATATTGGTCATCCACGTGATGCCACAGGAGAAGGGTGACCGTCTCGCCGTCACGGGCGATGGCCGCCAGTCCATCCACTTCCGCATCGGAAAGTTGGCCGGGTTGGAAGCCGATTTCGTCCAGCCGCCCGATGTCCCAGGTGGCGTCGGAGGTGAGCGCCAGCCGCGTCTCGCCCAGGCGGGCCAGGAGCCGGTAGCCGTTGAGGAGCGGAAGTTCCACGTTTTCGGCGGTGAAGAACTCGCGAAACCCCTCAAAGAAGCGCTCGCCTTCAAAATACCAGGCCCACGACGTCGCCAGCGCGACATCGGGCGCATCAGGTAAACTCTCGTTCAGGTCAAGGAGACGCTTGAACACCGAGACCATCACCGCCGGATAGTAGGACGTATTGCGAAATCCGAAGTTCGGGTTGTCGTAGCGGCTGAAATGCGCGGGCACGCACGGGTCGCACTCGTCCACCAGAACCGGGAGATGGCGAAACTGCGGGTATCTGGCTGCTACCTGCAAATGAGTCCGGATCTCGGTGAGCATCTTGCGCCGCGAGGGCGATTGGCGCGGCACTTCCACGCGGCCCTTCCCTTTGCTATCGCCACCCCAGGCCATCACCGCGCCGTCGTCCGACAGCGGCCCGTAGCGGCGGCCAAAGCCGGAGCCTTTGGTATGAAATGAGATGAAGTCCAGACGAGCCCCGCGCCCACCTGTGACCGCGTTGGTTGCATCGTCGCCTATGCCCGCGCAGTGGGCCAGGAAGCCATCCAGGAAGCGCGCCGCATTGGGCCTGCCACCAGTGACCGCGGGGCCGCCTACCTTTATCTGTGGCAGGGCGCGCGTGAGCCCGGCGACGGGGTGGTCGTAGAGCGTGTGGTATTGCTGCGGCGTGCCGCGCCAATAGATAATGTCGGGCTCGTTCCAGAGTTCCCAGTACCAAGTCGCGACCTCGTCCGCGCCATATCGCGCCACGCAATGCTGCGCCAGTTGGCACATCAGTTCCTGCCAGCGCACGTTGTCGCGTGGTGGGAAGGTCCACAATCCGGCCTCGTAAGGCCCGTATTGCGATGGGCTGTTGGTAAAGGGGAGTTGGGCATCGGGCGGCACCAGAGCCTGGGGCGTGAATCCCAATTCCACGATAGGCTTGAAGCCAGCCGCGCGGTACGCGTCAAGCACCAGGTCAACGGTCGTCCAATCATAGACCGGGTTGCCCGCCGCGTCCTCGTGATAGACGTTGCCTGAGCCCCAATGAGGCCAGGAGAAGCCGCGCCCGCTGGTCAACAACTGGTGGGCGCGCACGTAGTAAGGACGCTCGGCGAAGGCGGCAAAGGACGCCAGAGCGCGCTTACCCCGCGGCGTGTAGGCCCAGTTCAACTCGTCGTAGCCGAAGGACGTCCAGAGCCGCGGCAGCGGGCCGAGGCGTCGCCCGGCATCTACTTCAATGTGAGCGGAGGGAATCACGGCAGATCCCATGCGGATAGTATTGAAGGAAATATGGGTAATACATCCTCGGCCATTCACGAATCAAACGCACGAATACACGAATCAGGGCGTCTGTCCCGCATCCTAATTCGTGTATTCGTGCAATCATTCGTGGACGGCAATGCTCGAAGTCAGTGCTTTCCTATCACGCCTTATCCAGCATCCACAGCGAGACCGCGTGCGGCGGCAGGGTGGTCTCCAGGTAGGTATCGCCGCGGCGTGTGGAGAGGGTGAACTCCGGCTCCATCATCTCTAACCCCTGGCGTGCCTGGATAGCGGCCAGTTGCTCGTCGGTGGGCACAATAGGACGCCCCAGAGAGAGCCAGACCGTGTAGGCGTTGCTGTAGTCCCGGTCAACGCGGTAGTGCCGCACGCGCCAGGAAGCGGCCGGCATATCGTGCAGGCGAATCTGCACCGCGTGGCTCTCGTTGTAACCGACATCCTCGTTGAAGTTCACCGCCATAACCTGTACGGAGTCGTTCTCCGCCGTCGTCGCCAGCACCTCTACCGGCGAGTCCGTGGGCTGCGTCACTGCGAGGCGCTCTGGGCCCAGTTTTCCCAGGAGGCGAAGGCCGTTGAGGATCGGCTTATCAATGACCTCGCCGGTGATGAGCGTACGCTGTCCCTCAAAGATGCGGGAGCCGGGGATGTAATAGGTATCCAGGAAAGTGGCTTCCACGGGATTGTCGGGGAATTCGGCCCGCAAGTCTAGCATCCGTCGCGTCAGGGCACATTCAAAGGACGCAAAATACTCGGAGTTGCGGTAGTGCATGTTGGGGTTGTGGTAGATGGACGTCCCGGTGCCCCAATCCACGTCACACTCGGTCAAAAAGACAGGGATACCCTTCGTGCCTGGGAAGGCGGCGATAGTCTGCAATTGCGTACGCGTGTAGTCTATGATGTGCTTGAGAGATGGGGTCCTCCGCTCGTAATCTTTCGCCTCCCAGGGGTTGCTGAAAATCCCCAGCCTTCCCGTGGGGCCGCCCTTCATGTGGAAAGTGATAAAATCCAGCGGTGCCCCCGTGCGGCCCGTGCAGTAGTTCATCCCCGCCGTGCAATGCTCCAGGAACTCTTTGAAGATGGGCAGGAGCCGGTCGGTAACGCCACAGCCGCCGACCCTGGCGGTGGGGAGGGCAGCCTTCACCGCGGCGGCGGCGTAATCGTAGGTCTTGAAGAACTCCTCGTGAGTTCCCAGCCAGTAGAATTCCAGGTCGGGCTCGTTCCAGAAATCCCAATACCAGCGATTCACTTCTTCTATACCGTAGCGTTCTACGTAGTGCCGGACGACAGCATAGACGAGATCGTACCAGCGCCCATAGTCTTTGGGCGGGAAGCGGTCCATCTTCATCCAGGGCTGGGTCAGTTTCTCTTTGCTGCCGCTGGTGAGGGCCTCCGGCATGAAGCAGAGGCCGAAGAAGGGGATGCTGCGTGGGCCGACCATCGGCGCGAGAATCTGGTCCATGATGGTAAAGTCATAGACCGGGTTGCCGTTAGCGTCCTCGCGATAAACGCCGGTAGCCTTGTCTATACCGATGCCGGTGTTGAGGGTTCCCATGGTGCGCCGCAACAGCGGCCTGTCGGACATCTCCTCCAGCGTCTTTTGCAGCCTGACCCCCGTGCGCAGGAGGTTCAGCGACATATCGCCCATGACCGCGTGGGACAGGTAGGGCGCATAGCCGATCCCGTCGTTGGCGTGGACGGTGCATGTAATGGGTGTCATGTATAGTACTCCGCCTCATGTAGTGAGTACCAGTTCCGCTCCGCCTGCTTGGGCACGTAGGAGCCGCCGGGGAGATCGTCTTCGGTGCGGATCGTCCATCTCAGTAACTCTTCCACCAGGGCAAGCCGCACCTCACGATAGGCCGGGTCAGGGAACAGGTTCTTCAGGTCGCCGGGGTCGGTCTCCAGATCGTACAGTTGGCCGCGGCCCAGCATGTCGTAGAGGAGTTTCCACCGGCCCATCCGCACCATCTTCAGATTACCGCCCTGCGTCACGCAGTTGAGAGAATCGTAGCCAGGGCCTTCCAGCGAGAAATGAAGCGGCGGCGTGTCGGCCTCGGTGTAATAGACACCGCCGAAGCCAACTTCAGCATAAATGCTGCGAAACTCTGCCTCAGGGTAGGGTTGGCTGGTGAGCATGGGCCAGAGGCTGCGTCCCTGCACCCCATAGGGGATCTCCGCGCCAACCGCTTCGCAGAGGGTCGGCATGACATCCACCAGCGATACGCAATCGGCGCGCGGCGACTCATTCGCCACAATCCCCGGCCCGGCAAAGATGAGGGGAACGCGCACCAGGCACTCCGGCATCTCCACGCCCTTGCGTTGCAGGCCGTAATCACCAGCGAAGTCACCGTGATCGGAGGTGAAGATCAGGATGGTATTGTCCAGGAGGCCGCGCGCCTCCAGATGCGCAACGAAACGCCGCACCTGGTCGTCAAGCAGGCGGATCATGCCGCAGTAGGTAGCCCGATACCTGCGCCAATGGTCGTCGTAGTCGGGCATTTTCCGGGCGATCAATTGCTGTTCCCAGTACCATTTGCCGCCTTTTTCCTCTGCCGCTTCCGGCCCGGCGACACGAGCGGGAATAGCATCTTCAGGGAAGAGGCTGAAGTATGGCTCACAGACCTGGTAGGGGTTGTGCGGTTCGGGGAAACTGAGCCAAAGGAAGAAGGGTCGTGCGTCGCGTGCGTCCACACAGGCGATGGCATCGCGCACGATGCGATACGGTAACTGGCACTCCACCGGGAAAGAGGTTGGTTGCAGGCTCAGCCCCATCCTCAGCGACTTCAGCCAGTCATCCATCTTCTGCTCATCGGCGGTTTTCGTCTCAGGTCGCCCGCCTCCCGAATGGTCGTAGGGAGACCAGGAATCAAAGGTCTCGCGGGTCAGGTAACTGTGGTTCTTGCCGACCAGGTTGAGGGAGTATCCCTTCTCGCGCAGGGTTTCCACCAGGTCCTTGGGGCGGAAGATGTTTTTCGTGCCGCCGTTTTCGCGCACGCGGGTTGCCTTGGGAAAGCGTCCTGTGAAGAGGCTACAACGCGCTGGCACACAGAGAGGCGCGGGGGTGTAGGCCCGGCTGAAGCGCGCTCCGCGCTCGCCCAACGAGTCCAGAAAGGGCATCGTGTCCAGCGGGAAGCCCTCAGCGCGCGCGAAGTCGGCGCGCTGCTGGTCGGTCATGATGAGCACGATGTTGGGCAGCGGCAATGCAGTCTCCTGTGCGCAGGAAACAAGGAACTGATAGAGGAGCGCGGCCATAGGTTAGCAACCGGAGGCAATCAGGTGAAGAGGCCGCGTTGTAGGGGCGAGGCATGCCTCGCCCCTACTTAGCACAAACGTGTAGCCGTCGGATTTTATCCGGTGGCTTGAGCATCCGGCGCGCGACGCATCTCGCGGCTCCAAGCCTCAGCCTGAGGCCGCGAGAGCCATGACAAAGGCCGCAGCAAAGTGCAGGCTACAACTTGTCTATGCCGGGACCGGCTGCAACGAATTGATGATCTCCCGCATGTACTCAGCGGCCATTTTCGCCTGCTCCAGGGCATAGTCCAGCCCCTGGTGGCGATGGCCGATGACGACGGGGCTGCACAACTCATAGCCGTTGTGGCCTTGGAAGTTGATGATCTCCTTAGCTAACTTCATGAAGATGTAATCGTCCGAGGTGACCGTATGCGGCTTCGCTACTAGTTTCACCACACGACCATCCCTGTCCCGCTTATACTGCCCACCGTAGTGGGTGTGCACCATGCGCTTGCCCGTCGCCGTGATGGCCGCGCGATAGTACGCCTCGCCATGGGCCTCCATGATCGGGGCATCCAGACAAGCCTTGAGCGCGGGGGAATTCACCTCGTCAATGAAATCCAACATATCCTTGTAGTGGGTGATGATGGGCGCATGGTTCTGCAAGGCGAGGATCACACCCGCGTCCTCGGCCATCTTGGCTGCCTGTACCAGGCAGTCGCGCACGTAATTCCAACGCTCCAGGAAGGTCGTGCCGGGATAGCGATGGTCAATGTTGTAGCGGGCCACGTCGTAGGTGATGACGCCGTCGCGGCGGGTCACGCCGGACCAGGCGGCCATTACGCGCACGATGGGGATACCGAGGTCGGCGGCCAACCGGATTTGCTCGCGCGCCATGAGGAGTTCGTTTTCACGGTGCTCCTCAACCGGGCTGGAGAAGTCGTTGTAGGCCGCCAGACAGGAGAGTTCCAGCCCGTTATCCCGGGCGACCTGCACGATCTTCTTGCGCGCCTTTGCGTCCAGGTCTAGCGGAGAGCCGTGAGGCCGCTTGGCTTCAATCTCAATGCCATCGTAGCCCCAGGCCTTCGCCTTGGGGAAGATGTCTAGCAAAGGCACAGCCGCGCCGCGGTAGTAACCGCCGCTCAGGGTAATAGTGTAGAGACTGATCTTCATGTCCTTTACTCCTTCGCTTTATAAGGTGCAAGCAATTCAGACAGAAGCGCCTCTTCTGCCTGTTCGTTGTCTCCGTACTTCTTGACGAAGCCGCGAGCATATTCCTTGAACTCATCCAAGGTGACGGGCCGCTTCTTGAGGGCAGACAAGTAGGCCGACTCCACCATGGCGATCACCTCCGCCCCGTAGCGGACGTCAATCTGCGGTGGCCGCTTGTTGCGCACGCAGTCCACCATGATCTCAACTTCATGAGCCATGGAGATCGTCTCGCCCTCGTACTCCTTGAGGAGCGCGGTGCTCTCGCCGCCATCCCATTGGGTGGTAACGATCTTCGTCCGCTCGGTCGCGTTCATCACTCCTTGGTCGCCCGTGAGATAGAGGTAACCGCCGTTTTGCCCGCCGTTCTTCTCTTTGTCAAGACCGATGTGACCGCCGCACCAGGTCGTCTCCAGGAACATCGTCACCCAGCGGCCCGTCTGGGGGTCTTCAAACAGGATTTTAATTCGGGCGTTGTCATCCACCTCCATCACGTAGGGGTCACCTTCCAGGACGCGGTTGCGGAACAGGACCGCGATCTGGACGGCATCCACTTTGACGGGCTTCAGATGCGTGCCAAGCGCGTACCAGGCTCCCGCCAGACCGTGAGAGCCGTAGTCCATCAGGCAGCCGCCGCCGTTATCCAGCGCGCTGGCCTGGGATTTCAGCACGCTGGTAGCGTTGAGCCGGGACCCTCGTATGGCCGTGAGGGTCTGTACGTTACCGATGACGCCCTGCAAGAGAAGATCGTGGACGGCGCGATATTTGGGGTCATAGACGTTGTCGTCGTTGAGGGCCAGATAGACATTCGGATGGGCCGCGGCCACGCGGCAAGCCCGGTCGGCCTCAATCCAGGTGCGGGCCATGGGCTTCTCTACCATGGCGTTGACGCCCTTTTCCAGGGCCTTGATCGCGGTCTCCATTCTGCCCTTGGCGTGGGTGCAGACGTCTATCAAGTCCACGTACTCAAGGAGGGCATTGAGCGAATCAAAGACGCGCAATTCCGCGATGTTGGCTCGTGCAGACTCGGCGGCCAGGGGGTTCGCGGTGGCCCAATCCTCAAGCATCGTCACGTATTTGTCGCGGGCATCCTGCGCCCGTGCGCGGTTCACATCGTAGAATCCCACGAGGCGGGCCCTATCCCACAGCCGCGGATACGTCCGAAGGTGGGCATGCTGGAAGATGCGACCCGTTCCGACTCCGCCTACGCGGACGAGGTTATCTGGGTTCTTCATGATGGCTCCTTTGGGGTTGACGAAGCGGCATTTCGTTGAAACAAAATACGGAAGCAGTCGGCGATCCTACGCCCTTTCTTCGGCTACTTGCAGTTCCACGGCTGTGACCGACGCGGCAGGGAACTGCCAGATCGCCTCAGCAGGTAACGGACGCTCACGCGGGTTGAAGATGTCGGGGCAGAGTTGATCTATCTCGCGCAGCGGATCTTCGGCGATTTCAAACGCGCGGGCCGAGACGATCTTGTGCCCTTCCACCTGTATGGAGGTTGTGACGGCCTCGGTGCGGTTCGTGTTGACCGCATGGAGATAGACGCGGTCCCCCGTCCGGCTCGCCGAGATGTCCAAATCATCCGGCGCGCCCGCGACGGAGACGGCACTCTGGCCGCCGTATTTCTTAAAGAGACCCATGACCCTGGCTACCGGCATCATGTAGCACTTGGCTGCCCCTTTGGGTGTAGGGACCATGATCGCGTTGGTCATCCAGCGGGTTCCGCAGAAGTCGGCCAGCGTCGCGATCTTGAGGATGTCACCGTTCCTGGCATGGACGTTGAGTATCTTGGCGTAGGCGACGCCTGCGGCCCACGTGGCGAGGACGTCACAACGGTTACGGCCCGGCGCGCCGAAATGACTCTCGGTGAGAGCCAGCGAAACCGGATACCCTGCAACCGCCTGCCGCATCTCCTGAATCCTTGCCTCTGTGCTTTTGTAGGCGTGCTGGAGGTGTTCCCAGGTGCGCGCCGCGTCTTTGCGGTATTCAAAACCAGTGAGGGGAGAATCATCCAGACCCGACCGGAAGTGGTGGTGAAAGGCGATGTATTGCAGTTCCTCACCGGCAACCTCCAGCATCCGGCGCGCCCAGCCGCTATCGCCCCAACCGATCAGCGAGATAGAGGGGTCGGCCTTGCGCATGGCGCGGGCAAAGACCAGGGTGCGTTTCGCCGCGGTCTCCAGATCAAAGCCATCCTTGCCGTAGGATGTCTCGTTCCCGATTTGCCAGAGATGGACGTTGAGCGGCGCGCGCGCGCCGTTCTTGATCCTTCTCTCA
>JADYZS010000037.1 GCA_020853075.1 Anaerolineae bacterium
ACGATGGGGTAACGAGGATGGTCGCTGACATCAATGAGAGGGGCGAGTTTCTGGATCTCGTCAGGATAGATAACGCGGCTGTTGACCCCTTGGATCTGGTTCACCTCGGCCCGCCAACGCATGGTGCGCAGCGAGGCGTCGGTATGGGCCAGGGTCAGGTGGCCGCGTTGGGAGAACATGGTGTTGAAATCCAACTCGTCGGAGAGATCTTCGTATAACTTAACGCTCTCGTCGTAGAAGAGGATGCCTTCCGGGGTCAGGTAGTTGGAGCGGATAATCGCCGTGTTGCGACCACTGCCGCCGCTGCCGAGGTACGATTTTTCCAGCACCGCCACGTTGGTGATGCCGTGGTTCTTCGCCAGGTAATAGGCGCACGCGAGGCCATGCACCCCGCCGCCGACGATGACCACGTCGTAACTCTCGGCCAGGGGATGCTCCTGCCACATCCGGGTCAGGGCCTTGTGGCCGTTGAGTGCCTGTTTGATCAGCCTGATGGACATGGGGCGCGGCTCCCTCAGTAGAGCCCCAGATAATTGTCAATCTCCCACTGACCGATGCTGGCGTGGTAACGCCGCCACTCCTCGCCCTTGACGTCAAGAAAGTACTTGGCGTACTCCGCGCCGAGCGCGCCCTTGACGACCTCATCCTGCTCCATGTAGTCCAGCGCGTGGCGGAGTGAGCGCGGCAGCACGTCTATCCCGCGCCGGTGCAATTCTTCTTCCGAGATGGAGTACAGGTTCTCGTCGTTGCGCCGTCCGGGGTGTATCCTGTTCTCAATGCCATCTAACCCGGCAGCCAGTAGCACGGCGCAGGCGAGGTAAGGGTTGGCCGAGCCGTCCACCGTGCGGTTCTCAATGCGCCCCGGCGAAGGGATGCGGATCATCTGCGTCCGGTTGCTCCCGCCGTAGGTCACATAGACGGGCGCCCAGGTCGCTCCAGAACGCGGCGCGCCGCTGATCAGGCGCTTATAGGAGTTGACGATGGGGGAGGTCACCGCGGCCAACGACTTGGCGTGCTTGAGGATGCCGCCCATGAACCAGTAGGCCAGTTGCGATAGACCGTTCTCGTCCCGCTCGTCCAGGAAGAGGTTGGTGCGGTTCTCCCTATCCCACAGGCTCATGTGGTAGTGCGCGCCGTTGCCGGTTAAATGGGTGAAGGGTTTAGGCATGAAAGTCGCCATGAGTCCGTGCTGCTCGGCCACCGTCTTGACCATCCACTTGAAGAAGGTCTGCCGGTCTGACGTCGTGAGCGCATCAGAGAAGACCCAGTTGATCTCAAATTGGCAGTTGGCGTCCTCGTGGTCGTTGGCATAGGGAGTCCAACCCAACTCTTGCATATACTTGATCAGGGTGGTCATCACGTCCAGGTTGCGATGGAGTGCTCGCAGGTCATAGCACGGCTTACCCAAATTATCCAGCGCATCCCACGGCACGTAATGGCCGTCCTCGGTACGCTTCAACAGCATGAACTCTGCTTCCACACCGAAATTAAAAATGTAGCCTTTCTGCTTTGCCTTCTCCAACTGATGCTGCAGGATGGTACGCGGGCAATAAGGCCACGGCTTGCCGTTGACGTGGACGTTGCCCGCCAGCCAGGCGATATTCTTGCGCCACGGCAAAATGGACAACGAGTTGAAATCAGGGAGGCTTAACATGTCGGGGTCATGGGGGCCCTGGCCGATCTCCCCAGCGGCAAAGCCGGCAAAGCCCGCGCCTTCTTGCGCCATCGCATCCAGGTGCGTCGCCGGCACCAACTTGGCCTTGGTCACCCCGCCCATCTCCACGAAGGAGCAGAGGAAGAACTCGATGCCCTTCTCTTTCACCAGCGCCTTGACCTGATCCAGTGTCATCGCCATTTGCCTTCTCCTCCCCTATCCTGGACTTTTACCGCGGTGCGTCGTCTTCAGGTCGGCGGATTGGCTACGCCATAGCCTGCAGGCGGCTGTTGACGCCGCCCCGCGAGGTCGGCTTGCACCGTAGAGATACAGCATGGTATACAAGACGCCGACGAGGTGCAAGCGACGGATGAGCGGAACCCTCTCGACCGTTGTTATCCGCTACGCCGAAGGCATCCGCTGACCCTACCCATGTCCCTTCCAGCCCGGCCCATCACCGAATACCTTGTTCGTCCCCGCCAGCGGGATGCCACAGATCATAGAGGCCTCCAGCGACAAGGCGCGCATGTCCTCCGGCTCCAGGTCGTGCACGTTCGCCTTGCCGCAGGCGCGGGCGAGTATCTGGATTTCCAACGCCATCGCGTGGAGGAGATTGGCGACCCGCTCGGCCCCGGCATCAACGTCAAGACGCTTCATCAATTCCGGGTCTTGCGTCGTGATCCCGACCGGGCAGCGCCCGGTGTGGCAGTGGTGGCAATGATAGGGCTCGGTGCCGAGGGCGTGGTAATCTTCTACGAAGAGCGGCTTGTTGCAGTTTAGCCCGATCATCGCTGCCGTGCCGATATAGACCGCGTCCGCGCCCAATGCCAGTGCCTTCGCCGCATCCACGCCGTTGCGGATGCCACCCGCGATGATCAGTTGCACTTCGCCGTACAGACCCAGGCTCTCTAGCGCGGCGCGCGCCTCGCACACCGCGGCCAGCGTGGGGATGCCGGTGTGCTCTTGCAAGATTTCGGGGGATGCGCCAGTGCCTCCCTCCATGCCGTCCACCACGATGACGTCCGCGCCCGTCTTGGCCGCCAATTTCACGTCGTCAAAAACCCGCGTCGCGCCCATCTTGACGAAGATCGGCACCTGCCAATCGGTCGCCTCCCGCAGTTCCTCTATCTTGATGATCATGTCGTCGGGACCGAGGAAATCGGGATGCCGCGCCGGACTGCGCTGGTCCACGCCAACAGGGAGGTCCCGTTGTTGGGCGATCACGTCGGACACCTTGGAGCCGAGGAGGAGCCCCCCCGTGCCCGGCTTGGCCCCCTGGCCGATGGTCAGCTCAATCGCGTCGGCCACGCGCATGTCGTGGATATTGATCCCGTAGCGAGAGGGGAGGACTTCGTAGATCAGCGTCTTGCTGTTCTCTCGCTCGGCTGCCAGCATCCCTCCATCGCCGGTTGTGTTGGACGAGCCGACCCTGGCCGCGCCTCGCGCCAGCGCAACCTTGGCGTTGTAGGAAAGCGCGCCCCAACTCATGCCGGTAATCATGATAGGAATCTCTATCTCAATGGGCTTGCGGGCGAAGCGTGTGCCGAGGACGGTCTTGGTCACACAACGTTCGCGGTAGCCTTCCAGGGGAATACGGGTGAGGGTGCAGGGGAGGAAGGTCAGGTCGTCAAAGGTGGCCCAGCGCCGTTCGCGCAGGGCGCCAAACCCACGCATGCGGTAGCGCCCTAACTCGGCTTTAGCCTGGATATCCTCTATCACGTCGGGGGTATAGGTGGCGCTGGTTTGCAGGTAATTGCGGCGGTCTGGCATGGGGTTATAACGCTTCCTTCCAGGTGGCCCATTCGCGTTTGTCAAAGTTCCACAGCTTGCGTCCGGCGACGATCTTCTTGAAATCGTGGGGGCGGGGGATGCGGCGACCGGATTTGCTGGTCTCGCCGCCGAAATAACGCGAGAAGGTGGATTTCAGGAAAGCGACATCTTCTGCCGTCAGTTCTGCCACCACCGCGTCGTTGCCCAATTCGGCGATGCGACCGCCCACGTAGCAGACGGTCTCGTACATAGAATCGGCGAAGGCTTCGCCTGTGTCGCCACAGACGATGAGCGCCCCTTTCTGCGCCATGAAACCCGCCATGTAGCCGCAGTTCCCGGCGATGAGGAGCAAGCCCCCCTTCATAGAGACGCCGGCCCGCGCCGCCGCGTCGCCATGGACGACGACGGCCCCACCCCGGATGGCCGCCGCTGCCCCGTTGCCCGCGCTGCCATGCACGATGATCGTACCGTTCAGCATGGACTCGGCAACTCCCCAGCCGGTATCGCCCCTGATTTCCACCATGGGCCCGTCGCACAGCCCGGCGCAGTAGTAGCCGACGCTGCCATCAAAAGTCAGCCTGAGCGGTTGCAGCACCGCCACACCCAGGTTGTGCCGCGCGCCCGGGTCTCGCACCAGAATATCGGTCTCGCCCTGGGCGATGAGCCGTTTGATCTCGGCATTGATCTCGCGGGACGCCTTGCCGCCGCCACTTACTTCTGCCATACGTGCACTTCCCTTGCCTGCGCCTCGCGCACCCGGTAACCACCGGCAAAGGCGGCGCGGATCGCGATCTCTTCCGTCGCCACGGCAACGAAGGCATCGGTCTCGGTAAAGAGCAATGGTTTGAGGGCAAAGGGGTCTTTCGCGAAACCTATGGCGTTGGAGGTCGCAGCCAGGTAACTGAAGGAGCCATCCAGGTCAACCAGAGAGGCTTGCAACGCCTCTTCCAGTGACATACCTTGCGCCAGACGCTCCGCCAGATAAACCCCCACGATTTCAGAATCGTTCTCGGTGTAGAAGTGGACGCCGCGTTGCTCGTAGCGGCGACGCATTTTGTGGTAGTTGGTGATGTGCCCATTGTGCACCGTCGCCAGATCGGGGTAGCCGTGGGCCCAGAAGGGTTGCGAATGGCTCAGGTCAACACGGGATTCGGTAGAGAGCCGGGTGTGCCCCAGGCCGTGGCTGCCGGCGAAGCGAGAGATGCCGTAAGTGATCTCCAGGTTGCGTGGGGAGCCCACCTGCTTGGTGATTTCCAGGCTGTATCCCATGCTTACCACCTCCAACCCTGGGGCTAACGACTCCACGTAGCGTTCTAT
>JADYZS010000038.1 GCA_020853075.1 Anaerolineae bacterium
AAACGGCGAATATGGTGGAGCCCCAACCGTATCGGAGACCAACCGCCGTCGCCAATGAGCAAACCACCGCCGCGTGAGAACTGGGCATGCCACCGGCCTGGATGAGAACACGGAAGTCCGGCCTCCGGTGCCGCGCCCAGTTACCCAGGAACTTAACCGCCTGTACCAGAAGCCCTGAGACAACAGGTAGCCACAACTGGAGATTCTGCCAGAGAGTCCGTGCTTCGTCGCTCACGCTACACCGGAGGTGCCCGATGAGAAGGGCTCGGCCTCGTAACCATTGGCCGCTGGCGCCAGTTGCCGAACTCGCAGGTCAGCGCTATCCAGGAGATTCTCGCAGGCGCGCGCCAGGGCTATGCCCCGCTCAAACAAGGCCAGTGACTTTTCCAGCGGCAAGTCGCCTGCTTCCAACTGGCGCACCGTCGCCTCCAATTCGGCGAAGGCGGTCTCAAAGTCCATTTCTTCTATCGGTGTCTGGGTCATGAATTCCCTCTGTTGGTTGACAACGAGTGGACAAGAGCCGTCTGCACTCTCTTGTCGGACAACGCCCTAGCGAGGTTATGGTGCGGGTGGACAAAGCGATCCAGGTGAGCCTGGGGTTGCAGCCTTTCCATCTGCCGACACGGTCGCCCTGAAATCGCCATCGGTAACCCGCACGCGTATGGTATCACCCGTAGCCACTTCTGCGGTACGGCGCACCACTGCGCCCGTGTCCTCGCGCTGCACCACAGCATAACCCCGCGCCAATACCGCCAGCGGGCTCAGGCTGCTCAGTTGCGCCCGACGAGCCGCGACACGTTCGCGCCATAAGGTCAACCGGTGCTGCAAGGTGGAGGCCGCCGCGCGCGTCAGATCGTCTGTCTGCTGCCGAATCCGGGCAATCCTCTCCTTCGGCGAGACGCGTTGCAGGGCTCTGACCTCGGCCAGCACGTCGGTGCGCCGTTGCGTCACCCGCGTGCGCATCCAAGTCTCTACCGTCGCCGCCCAATCCCGCAGTTGAGCGCGCAACTCTCGCGCATCGGGGACTGCCGCCATCGCTGCCCCGGTAGGAGTGGGAGCGCGGTAATCCGCCGCAAAATCGGCAATGGTGAAGTCGGTCTCGTGTCCCACACCGCTGATGACCGGAATACGCGAGGCCACGATGGCGCGCGCTACGCGTTCATCATTGAATGCCCACAATTCCTCCAGGGAACCACCCCCCCGCGCCACAATCAGGGTATCCACCGGCTGCGGCCATTCGTTCAAGGCACGAATGGCCGCAACGATCTGCAGCGGTGCTTCGGCGCCCTGCACCAGCGTAGGTGACAGAATCACATCCACCACCGGATAGCGGTAGCGCAACACACGCAGAATATCCTGCAAGGCCGCTCCCGTTGGCGAGGTGACAAGGCCGATACGCCGCGGGCGGGACGGGAGAGGTCGCTTACGTTCTTCCGCAAACAGCCCTTCGGCAGACAGGCGCGCCTTCAACGCCTCAAATTCCTGATAGAGTCGCCCAATCCCTGCCGGCCGTATCTCCTGCGCTACCAACTGGTACTGCCCGCGCGGTTCGTACAAGGAGAAACCGCCACGCACCTCCACTGCTTGCCCGTTAGCGGGGAGCGTGGTCTGATAGGCGGCTACACCACGCCATAAGACGCAGGAGAGGGTTGCGCCCGCATCCTTCAAGGTGAAGTAGTAGTGGCCCGCAGCCGACCGCGTTGAATTGGATATCTCACCTGAGACCCACAGTTCTTGCAGAAGGAGGTCCGTCTGGATCAGGCTTTTGACGTAGGCTGTGATCTCGGATACCGAGTAAACGCGGTCAGACATCGCACTCTCCGTTAGGGATTGAGGGGCAGGACGGCAAAAGCCGCGAGCATCTTGGCCCGATCATCGCGGCTCGCTGAATAGCGAGTCAGGCAGCGTGCGAGGCAAGAGCAGGTTGAGAGCGCGAGGGAGTACCTCAATGGTAGCGGGCGTAGTGCCGAAGGGTTCGCCGTCGGCGTGCAGCGGCAGAGGATAGGCCGTGCGGATCTCAACACGCCGGGCCTTGTGGTAGGTAACCAGCCGATCTTGGGTATGCCTTCCCAGGACGACCTGCCAGAGCAGATGAAGAACGGTTGCCACCGTATGTCCTTGAAAGCAACAAACGTCAAGGAAACCATCATCCATGCGCGCTTCTGGCGCGATGTGGAGATAGCCTCCATACAACTGGATATTGCTGGCTACGGCCAGGACGAGTCTGCGGCTGATACGAACACCATCTGCCCGCACCAAGGCGCGCGTACCGAGGGGGCCACGCAACGTAGGAACCACGGCCAGGAAGAATGCCCCTTGCCCCCAACGCCGCTTCACCTCTGGCTGCGACTCCACCAGAGCGGTGAGCTGTGCGTCCAGACCAACACCTGCCCAGCAAAGGAAATGGCGCCCGTTGACCCGACCTACATCTACCAGACGAGTCCGTTTTTCCAGGACGATCTGCGCTGCTTCCTGCACGGCGCGCGGGCGAAAAATGGACATGAAGGGGAGGCCCAATTGCCGGGCAAGGACGTTGCCTGTACCGCACGGTAAAATGCCGAGGGTCGGTGGTGGCCCGCCGTTTGTAGCCGCCATCATGCCATCTACCGTACGACCTATGGTGCCATCGCCACCGGCGACGAGGACAATCCGTTGCTCCAGGGCGGTAATCTCACGAGCAAAGGCGGTAGCATCATCCACACATTCGGTCTCGCGCCATTCCACATCCCAGCCGTTGGCCGAGAGAAGCGATACCGCCTGCTTTACCTCGGTGTGCAGTTCACGGCCACCTGCGCCGGGATTATAGACGAGCAGCGCCCTGGTCACCATGGGTTGATCCTGCCTGTGCGATGCGGTACAAGAACGACGCTTATTCTAACATAGCAGCGTGGAAGTTGACAAAAATGTAAGGATGAAATCTGTAAAAGAAGGCCCTTGCGCGTTGACATTCGCTAGTACCTGTGCTAGAATTCGCCCAACCTAAAGACCGGAACCGCCCGCTCCCTGAGCAGAGGCCGGCCATTTCCCCTTGCCCAATTGGTCGGTTGCCCACATTGGAAGCGGGCGGATTGTCGCCCTTGAGAGGCAGGTCCAACCTCCCGGTTGTTCCTATGCCCACCGAGGCTGCCGGTCTCAACACCAGCGCGCAGGAGCCAGAAAGAAGATGAGTGAATCCCACCCATCGCCAGTGCAACAGTCAACCGCTGGTACATCTCGGCGTCGCGCCCTGGGCAACTTCTTAGATCGTATAGATGCCTGGGGCCGCGAACCGCTGATCTCGCCACGCCCTGTAAGACAGGCTGCCCCACCACCGCAGGGATCGCGCCCCAATGTCTTCCGCTGGGCCGTTTTCGCCGTCGTGGTGTTCGGCCTCCTCATTGGCATCGGTGCTCTGTTCACCCTGATAAATCCGCTCATGCCGCTGGCCGCCGCGCGCGAAGCAACCGCCATTGACACCTTATTCAATTTCATGCTGGGGATCGCGGCGGCTATTTTCTTGCTGGTGCAGATCACGCTCCTCTATCTCGCCATCCGCTATCGCCGTCGCTCTGGCGACAATGAAGACGGCGACCCCATAGAGGGCAACAATGCTCTGGAAATCGTGTGGACGGTTATCCCTGCGGCCATCGTCCTGACCCTGGCGATTCTCAGTTATCGCACCTTCGTGAATGTGCGCACGGCGGGGCGCGAGGCCCTGGTCATAGAAGTAACAGGGCGTCAATTCCAGTGGCAGTTCTACTACCCGGAGGAAGACGTCAGGACGGTGGACGTCTTGCGCGTACCTGCCAACCGGCCCATCAACTTCCGCCTCACCTCGCAAGACATGGTTCACTCCTTCTGGGTGCCGAACTTCCGCTTGAAACGCGACGCAATGCCGGGCATGATAACCGACATGTGGGTGACGGCAACTGCCGTCGGCAAGTACCCCATCGTCTGTGCCGAGTTGTGCGGCGCCGGACACGACACGATGCGCGGCTCCATTGAAGTGGTCAGTCGTACCGACTTCAGCGCGTGGGTTGAAGCGGAGAAGACAAAAGCGGTGGATACCAGCGACCCTATCGCCTATGGACGCAGCCTCTTTGTGAAGCACGGTTGCAGTGGCTGCCATACGCTAACGGACGCCAAAGCCGTCGGGCAGATCGGCCCCAACCTGGACGGCATCGGCAGCCGCGCAGACAGGGACTTCATCCACCACTCCATCGTGAACCCCAATGCTGTCATCACCGAGAAGTGCCCAACCGGTCCCTGCCAGGCAAACTTGATGCCGCAGAATTTCGGCCAAATCCTGACGGAAGCAGAACTTAACGCCTTAGTGACATACCTGTATAGCCAGAAGTAGGGAGACGGTTACATGGCTGAATCCATCGCAGTCCCGCACGCGGGGCA
>JADYZS010000039.1 GCA_020853075.1 Anaerolineae bacterium
AGGGACAATGGCCAAGGCCATTCGGTCTGTTTGCCTCCAGTCACAACTGTAAATACCTTGCTGAAGCAGTCGCTACACTGAGTATCCATTTCGTGTGCGAACTCATGAATCATGGTCCCAGCTGCAACGTGAAGTTCAAACGCATCATTAAAGAACTCGATCTTCCCACTACTGTGATGGTAAGATCCGATTGGTTTTCCCTCGTTGGTTCTCCTATATTCATTCTTCCGCACAAGCGTGATACGATGAGACACCGTGCGCACATACTTTATACCACCCGCCAAGGTGCCTGCCAGTTTTTCGTAGCCCGTTTTGATATCCCACAAGTCGTCATAGGTCCACAACTGATTCGTGTCATCGATGGTGACTCCATAATCCTCTTGGATCTGTTCTAGAAGCAGTATGCAGGCTGTTTCATTCGGGGCGCAGAATCCTCCTGGATCTGTATGCTTCAGTGGATTATTGTAAACATAGGTGTACCTGTTCAGCGCCTGTGATTTCCCCGGCTCCGGCACGATGGTATCCGCCTGGAGGAACCTTCCTATCGTCGGATCATACCATCTTGAGCCGTAGAAGTAAATGTTGGGGCCGTAGTCCAGCCACTGCCCGGTGAAACGGTAGTTTGTCAACTGGCCGCTGGGATTGTAGCGGGCATCGCCGAAGGGATAGTAGCGCAACTCGTTCTCAAAGGTACCATCGGACTTCAGGGTGACGTTCGTGCCCCCAAGGTGATCCGTCAGCAGCCAGCGGAGCAGGTTGGCGCCGCCTACCAGTCGCATCGCCACCCGTTGGCCGTTGTGGTAGTAGTACGAGGTCTTGAGCACAGGCAGGTTCGGTCTGATCCGGCTCTCGTACCAGTTCCCCACGTGGCGACGGATCGTTCCGTCGTTCAGGGCGGCATAGACCATCTTGCCGTCCCCATCGTAGAGGTACGTCGTGGCGACAGCACCGCTGGTTCCTATCAGCCGGTTCTCCTCGTCGTAAGTCAGGGTGATCTCCTGGTTGTCGCCGATTCTCTTCCGCCAGGTCGCGTTGCCGTTCTCGTCGTACCGGTACTTCTCCACCCCGCCCAGGTGGGTGACGGCGTGCTTGTGGCTACTATCTTGATATTCAAACCACGTGCCCTTGCCGTTCGGGTCTCCCCGCTGAAAATCCTTGATGCCCCCGTCAATGTTATAGGTATATGTGTAAGGCACGGAGGGAGAGCCATAGGCTCCACCACCTCCTTCCGCGTAGGCCGTCGCCAGCCGCTCCAGGGCATCGTAGGTGAAGCCCTGGGTTTCGGTGGTGGTGTACGACGCCGTGTTGGTGATGAACTTGACGTTGCCGACCGGATCGTAGGTGTAGGTCAGGTTCTGCCAGTTGTTCCAATCGGGAGAGGTTCCCGCCAACGTGCTGGTGAGCCAGAGGCGGGTGTCGCTGTAGCCGTAGAGCTGCTGCAACACGGGCGCGGTCGCCACGCCCAGGGTGCGGGTCAGCACCAGGTCTGCCGCGTTGTACTTGGTATCGCCGACGTAGGTGTAGGCCGGCGACGCCACGAACCGCAAATTGGAACGGAGGTCGTAGGTATAGACCACCGTCTCCCCCAGGCGACCTTCGGAGTCGGCCGGGTAACTCATACTTCGCAGCCGGTCCGCCGAGTCGTAGGTCCAGGCCGTGCTGAAGACCTCCCCCGAGATCACCTTCGTCTCGCTGATCACCCGTCCGCGGGCATCGTAGATCCACCGCGTAATGCCGCTGGTGTCGGTCATCCAGGTCCTTCGCCCCAGGCCGTAGTCGCTGCCGTAATCGTAGGTATAGGTGATGGCATAACTGGCAGCGACGGCAGGGCAAGTGCCGCTGGACTGGTACTGTTTCCCGATCTTCTTACGTTACTGACGGGCTTGCAGCCCCCAAGATACGGCTTTCGAGACGCAACGTGGCGCGTTGACGAAGTTCGTCACCCCATGTTACAATGCCGCTGCCAGAAACAAGACCCCCCAGAGAGGACGGCAATGTTGCCTAATCTGCTTGAATACCATCGTCCCACCAGCCTCGCAGAAGCGTTGGCTCTGCTGAATCGCTCGGAGATTCGCACCGTGCCCCTTGCCGGTGGCACCAGCCTGGTCGGGAGCGGTGATCCGACCGTAGGCGCGGTAGTGGATTTGCAGGACCTGGGACTCCATTACGTTGAGTCGCGCGGCGTCGGGTTACACATCGGCGCGATGACCACGCTACAACAACTGGCTAGAGAGGGAGAGAGCAGCGATTTTACCCGTCATTTCCTGGCGCGCGCGGCCTGCGCTGCTGCTCACCGCATCCATCGCAACGTGGCGACCATCGGCGGCACGGTCGCTGTGGGCGACCCCAACGGTGATCTCTTGCTGTGCCTCATCGCGCTCAACGCCCAGATCGTCTGGCAGATGGCCGATGGAGCCACGCGCCGCATGCAACTGGAAGAATTCGCTACCAATAATCCACGCACCCACCTCGCAAGTAGCCTGATCACAGAGATCGTCGTACCGAAACCGGCAGGGTGTGCCGGCGGCGGCCTGGCACGCGCAGGTCGTACACCGCGCGATAAGCCCATTGTAAATGCCGCGGCTCTGGTGCAGTGCGACGACAGCACGACGGTGAACCGGGCGAGGGTCGTCATCGGTGGGGTTAGCCTCATTCCCTTCGTCTGGGTTGCTGTGTTGACCGGCGCAACGTCTATGCCTGTGGAGGAGCTGTTTGCCGCCGGAGTTGAGATACCCCTGTCGGTATCCGTCCCCGGCGACTTCCGCGGCAGCGCCGAATACCGGCGGGCCCTCGAGCCCATCGTTGCCCGCCGTGCTCTGCAAGAGGCACTGGAGGCTTCCCATGAAACTTGACGTGACCATCAACGGCGAAATGCGGACTTTTAATATCGCCCCTAAAGATACACTTCTGGCCGTCCTGCGACGCGAGGGCTATTTCGGGGTTAAACACGGTTGCGACGACGGCACCTGCGGCGTATGCGTGGTGTTGTTGGACGGTGAAGCGGTCCTGTCGTGTGTGATGTTGGCGGCGCAGGTGGCCGGAAAGAGCCTGACAACCATTGAGGGATTGGGGACGCGCGAAGCCCTGCACCCTCTTCAGGAGGCATTCGTAGAAATCGGCGCGGTACAATGTGGTTTCTGCACGCCCGCGCAGATACTGGCCGCACAGGCCCTTTTGGATGAGAAGGGATATGGCCATACCGGCAGCACTTCACTTCCTATTAGTGAGGGGGAGGTGTGTGGGGGGGTAGGTGGTGTTTTATGTAGGTGTACTGGCTATGCGAAGCCCGTGCAGGCAGTGCTAATGGCGGCAGAGCGAATGCGAGCCGCGGCAAAGGGAGACGCCTAAGATGCCCTACAATAAGCCGGAAGAGATGATGCGGATGGCCGAGCACCCGGAAGGGCTTGGCCCGGACGAACTGCGCGTAGTCGGCAAGCGCGAACCGAAGGTGGACGCGGTTAAACTGGTTCTCGGCAAGCCTGCTTTCACCGACGACGTAGAGATGCGCGGCCTTCTCCACGCAAAAATCCTCACCAGTCCCCACGCCCATGCCCGCATCAAGCGCATAGACACTGCTAAGGCTAAGGCATTGCCCGGTGTTCATGCCGTCCTCACCCATGAAGACATCCCTCCGGTACGCTATACGACGGCGGGACAATCCTACCCGGAGCCCTCCCCCGCTGATACTCGTAGCCTTGACAGCAAGGTGCGTTTCGTGGGCGACCGGGTCGCCGCCGTCGCCGCGGAATCGGCAGACATCGCCCGCCGTGCCCTGGATCTGATTGAGGTGGAATACGAAGTGTTGCCGGCTATCCTCAACATGGAGGACGCCTTGAAGCCCGGCGCGCCGGTCATCCACGACGAGCCCGACGTCCGGGGCGCTAAGGACCCCAAGCGTAACCTCGCCGCCCGTATTGATGCCCGCTGCGGTGATTTGCAGCGTGGCTTTGCCGCGGCAGACCTGGTATTGGAACGCGAGTATCGCGTGCCGCAGGTGCAACAGACCCCCTTGGAGACGCACGTTTGTATCACCTGGTGGGATGAAGATGACCGCCTTGTCGTGCGCACCAGCACGCAAGTTCCTTTTCACGTGCGGCGCATCATCGCGCCGGTTATCGGGCTCCCCCCCAAGCGCATTCGCGTCATCAAGCCCCGCATCGGGGGCGGATTCGGCGGCAAGCAAGAGGTTCTGATTGAAGACATTTGCGCCCATCTTACCATCGCGACCGGTCGCCCCGTCAAACTAGAATACACCCGCGAGGAGGAGTTCATCAGTGCCCGCTCCCGCCACCCCCAGATTTTGCGGCTGAAGGCAGGCGCGCGGCGCGATGGCACCCTCACAGCCCTGGATCTCTACGTCCTTGCCGACACGGGAGCCTACGGAGCCCATGCGCTGACGGTGCAGGTGAACACTGCGTCCAAATCCCTCGCGGTCTATCGTTGCCCTAATATGCGGTTCCAGTGCGACGTCGTCTATACCAATAAGCCTGTGCCCGGCGCGTTCCGCGGCTACGGCGCGCCCCAGGGATTCTTTGCTACGGAGTCCATGATGGACGAACTGGCTCAGCACCTGGGGCTCTCCCCTGCCGAGATGCGACGCAGGAACATTGTGCAGGTGGGTGACGTTTTTCCTTTGGCAGCCCAGTTGGGTGAAGGCCGGGAGGGTGTTGAAAACACCATTCTTTCCTGTGGCTTGCCCCAGTGTCTGGAGTTGGCAACGAAAGCCATCGGTTGGCACGAGAAACGAGCCGACGGTGCCCCGCACCGGGCCGCCATCCCCGGCAAGCCCCACCTACGTCGCGGGGTCGGCCTGGCGTGCGTCACCCATGGCACAGCGATCCCCGGCCTGGACATGGGCGGCACGTATATCAAGATGAACGACGACGGTTCCTTCAATCTCCTGTTTGGGGGTACCGATCTGGGGACGGGCGCAGACACAGTGCTGGCCCAGATTGCCGCGGAGGTGCTCGGCTGCCGTTTATCCGATATCATCGTCTATGCCGCCGACACCGACATGACACCGTTTGATAAAGGGGCGTATGCCTCCAGCACAACCTTCATCAGCGGCGGCTCGGTGAAGAAGGCGTCAGAAGACGTCGCCCGGCAGATCAAAGAGGTGGCAGGCCGCATCATGGAGGAAAACCCAGCCGTCCTCAGCCTCCACGATGGAAGCGTGTGGTCACCGTCTGGCGAAAGCATCACCCTGGCACAGGTTGCCCTTCACTCTCTGCACCTGGAAGACCAGCACCAAATCATGGCGACGGCCAGCCACATGAGTTACAAGTCTCCGCCTCCCTTCGCCTGCCAGGCGGTGGAAGCCGAGGTGGATATTCAGACCGGCGAGGTGCGTGTGCTGAAGATGGTCATGGCGGTGGACTGTGGGCGTGTCATTAACCCTACCACCGCGGAGGGTCAGATAGAAGGTGGGATGACTCAGGCTTTGGGGTATGGCCTCTGCGAGGAGATGCTCTACGATGACGAGGGGCGTATGGTCAACGCGCGCTTCGGCGACTACAAGATTCTACAAGCCGATGAGATGCCTGAGTTGGTCACCATCTTCGTGCCGACCGACGAGCCAACGGGGCCTTTCGGCGCAAAGGCAGTGGCAGAGATACCGATGGACGGTGTCCACCCTGCCCTCGCCAATGCCGTTGCCGATGCCACAGGGGTACGTATTCGTCAGATCCCTCTGACGCCGGAACGGGTCTGGCGCGCGCTGCGAGAAGCCGGCATAAAGTGAGAATGACCTAGATTATGTATAGTATCTTGTAGATAAAAAAGAAGGGGATCACCTGGCCCCTTGATGATCCCCCTCCACGCGAACGACGTTGCCAGCGCGGTTCCTATGAGTCGGCTGTGGCGAAATAAAGGCAGGCACTTATTGTGATGATGATGCCAAACAGATTAAAGACTTGGTCGCCGTTGAAGCCCCTGACCGTGGCAATCATGGCTAAGAGTGAAGCAGAGACGATACCAACTGTGAGACCAACCATGATAGCCGCCGAGAAGCGGATCAGCCGGATCGTTAGCTCAACGCCGTGGTATCCCCACACCTCTGCCTCCTGCGTTTCTTGATAACGCCCCCAGTTTTCGCTTGTAGTATAATGCACCGTAAGGTAGCGGTCAACAGGGTTGGCCTTACGATTTGCTTACAATACCGCGTATGCCTTCACGTGACAACTACCGACAGGGAGAATTCCTCGCGCAAGGTTGACACTTCGCGCCCTCTAGTGTAAGATATGGGCCAAGTTACGAAGGAGAGATAAACGGTGGCGAGAGTCTATTACGGTGGTCAGGCTGTGCTGGAGGGAGTGATGATGCGGGGTCGCACGCACATGGCCGTCGCTGTGCGGAAGCCATCGGGTGAGATCGTCGTGCATCAGGAGCCGCTGACGGCGGCCATATACACGAAGCCGTGGGGACAGTGGCCCTTCGTGCGCGGCCTGGGAATGTTATGGGACGCCCTGGGTCTCGGCATGAGAGCGCTTCTCTTCTCAGCCGACGTCGCCATGGCCGAGGCCGGCGAGGAGAAGGTAGAGTTCAAGGGGCCCCTGGCCTGGACGACCATTGCGGTCTCTCTTGCGATCTCGGTTGGTATTTTCTTCCTGGTTCCCTCTGCCATTGGGCGAGCCCTGCACGGCGTTTTTCCTGGTCATTTGGCGAACAGTCTCGTGGAAGGGCTCGTGCGCCTCGTGTTTTTCATTGCCTATATCGCCGCTATCGGTCGCCTGCCTGACATCCGCCGTGTTTTTGCCTATCACGGTGCAGAGCACAAGACGATCAACGCTTACGAAGCGGGCGATAGCCTGGAACCGGACGTCGTTGCCAACTATTCCATCAGCCACGTCCGCTGTGGCACCAGTTTCTTGCTCATCGTCCTGATCATTTCTATTCTGGTGTTTGCGCCCTTCAACTTCCAAAACATCTTCCTGCGGCTTGCCTCGCGCGTTCTCCTGATCCCTGTCGTCGCGGGTATAGCCTACGAATTTGTGCGGTTCAGTGCGTCACACCAGTCTAATTCATTGATACGCCTGTTGGTCCAGCCTGGGCTTCTGTTACAACGCCTGACCACGCGCGAGCCCGATACCTCTATGTTAGAGGTTGCCATCGCTGCGCTCAAGCCCGTCCTGGCATCTGATGGCATTGTCGTGGAAACGCGGAACGTCGTTGCCGAGGAACTAGCCCCGGCCTAGCCGGGTTACGAGTTCTACCTTCCCACATCATCTAAGGAGAAGAGCGGTGCCCAGCAAGATCACCATTGTCGGAGCAGGAAACGTCGGCGCGATGACAGCTCTCTGGTTGGCCGAGCGCGAATTAGGCGACATCGTTATGGTGGATATCCCGCAGGTGGACGGGATGCCACAGGGAAAAGCGCTGGATCTAATGCAGGCAGGCCCGGTGTTGAGGTACGATACGCGCATCACCGGCACCATAGACTACGGGCCCACCGAAAACTCAGACGTGGTGGTGATCACCGCTGGCGTCCCGCGCAAACCGGGTATGTCGCGGGAAGACCTGGTCAGTGTGAACCAACAGATCATCTCCGAGGTCATCTCCCAGATCGTCCCGCGCTCCCCCAACGCCATTCTCCTGGTCGTGACGAATCCTCTGGATACCATGACGTATCTGGCTTACAAATTGAGTGGGTTCCCCAAACAGCGTGTGGTAGGCCAATCAGGTATCCTGGACGGCGCGCGCTTCCGCACTTTCATCGCTATGGAACTGGGTGTCTCGGTAGAAAGTATCCACGCCTTTGTCCTGGGCGGGCACGGCGACGAGATGGTTCCTATCCCCCGTTATTCGGACGTAGCAGGCATTCCCATCACGGAGTTACTTCCGCCGGAACGTATTGCCGCGTTAGTGGAACGTACCCGCCAGGGGGGCGGCGAGATCGTCAAGCTATTGAAGACAGGGAGCGCGTACTACGCGCCGGGGGCATCCGTTGCCGCCATGGTGGAGGCAATCCTCAAGGACAAAAAGTTGGTGTTACCCTGTTCGGCCTACCTTGAGGGCGAGTACGGTCTGCGAGACATCTTCTTCGGTGTGCCGGTGACGTTGGGGCGCGGTGGGGCGGAAAAGGTGTGGGAGATCACCTTGACCCTGCAAGAGCGCACGATGCTGAACAAGTCGGCAGACCTGATACGTAGCACCATGGCCGCGCTGAAGTTCTAGGCCGCGGCCATTACGGTTTGGCTCTGAGATCGCGAAGTTGCGGTCAGCGCATGGGTGCGCTGACCGCGTTTTTTTTGCCCGGCTTGTCCGAGGCACACATCAATCTCTCTGGGGGCATATCATGAACATCAGCGAGAGCATCATCAGTGCTCAGAACCAGGCAAAACTGCGGGCATTGCGCAATAGCCACGTGGAGAAGATCGTGGAGGATTACGTAAGATTGTGCAAACCCAACAAGGTCACGGTGATCACCAACTCCGCAGAAGACGTCGCCCACGTGCGAGAACTGGCTATTCGCAACGGGGAAGAGACTCCCCTCGCTATGCCGGGTCACACGGTGCATTTTGACGGCTACTACGACCAGGGAAGGGATAAAGACAATACGAAAGTTCTCCTTCGCAAAGGTCAGAAGATCAGCAAAGAGATCGTCACGGGCGACAGGGATGAGTGTCTTACCGAGGTGTTCGGCGTCATGGATGGGATCATGGCCGGGAAGGAGATGTTCGTTCTATTCTTTTGCCTGGGCCCCGTGCGATCAAAGTTCGCCATCCCCGCCCTGCAATTGACAGACTCGGCTTACGTCGCCCACAGCGAGAGCATCTTGTATCGGCCCGGCTACGAGGAGTTCAAACGGTTGGGCGGTTCCGATAAATTCTATCACTTTGTCCACTCGGCGGGAGAACTGGTCAACGGCATCACGAAAAACGTTGACAAGCGGCGGATCTACATTGACCTGGACGGGAACAGGGTTTTCACGGTCAATAACCAATATGCCGGCAACAGTGTCGGATTGAAGAAACTGGCTCTGCGCTTGGCGATCAAGCAGTCTCATAATGAGGACTGGCTATGCGAACACATGTTTATCATGGGCGCAAAACCGCTGCACAAGGATAGGACCACCTACTTCACGGGAGCCTTCCCCAGCGCTTGTGGCAAAACATCCACAGCCATGATCCCCGGCCAGACCGTTGTGGGCGATGACATAGCCTATATCAGAGTTGAGGCCGATGGTAAAGCCTACGCGGCCAACGTAGAGCAAGGCATCTTCGGGATCAT
>JADYZS010000040.1 GCA_020853075.1 Anaerolineae bacterium
GGGTTGGGTGGGGGCCAAATGGGACCGCGTTGAGTTCAGGATTCTCCCACCCAGGGAGGTAGGTTATCGTCACCCATCGCGTGCATCTCCGGCCTGCTGATGCCGTCGTGGAAGTGCGACACGGCAGCCTGTTGAGCGAAGCGATTCAGCAGGCCGGTCTGGATTTGAATATACCGTGTGGCGGGCAGGGGCGCTGCGGACGCTGCGCCGTCATCGTGCCGGAAGGCAGCGTGCGCGCCCGCGTTGCCACGCGCCTGTCGGCCCAGGATATCGCCGCAGGCTACGTGCTGGCGTGCCAGGCGGTAGTTGAGGGCGATTGCACCATCATCATCCCGCCACAAGAGCAGATCGTCCGGCGGTTGACCAGCGAACGCACGGCAGCCAGGATCGGGTTGCCGTTCCCCTACAACCCTGAATTAGACCAGACCGTGCGCGGTTTCTTTGTCAGGCTACCGCCGCCGACCCTCGGCGACCAGATGGACGATTGGAGCCGCCTGCGCACTGCCCTGGCCCAGGAACACCAAGTCACCAATCTGACTGCCGATTTGGTGACGCTGCGCCGTCTCGGTGCTGTCCTACGCAAGTCAGGCGAGCAAGATTGGCCGGTTACCGCCATCGTGGAAATGGACGCCTGGGACAGATCCTATGGCCCCCCGCGACTGATAGATGTGCTCCCCGGCGAGCGCACGGAAGCAGTATGGGGCACGGCCATTGACATCGGCACGACGACCGTCACCGTTTATCTGGTGAATTTGGTGAGCGGCGAGGTAGCCGAGGTAGCCGCCGACTACAACGGCCAGATACGCCGTGGCGAGGACGTCATCTCCCGCATCGTCTATGCCGCCAAGTCCGCGGCTAACAACAATGGGAGCAAACCGAGCGGACTGGCCGAATTGCAGAATCTGGTGCTGGAGACCATCGGCCGGCTGCTGGCGCGCTGCTGCCAGCGGCGCGATATTGAACCGACCCAAATATACAAGGCGACCATCGCGGGCAATCCAACGATGATACACTTGCTGGCGGGCGTGCCGCCAGAGCAGATTCGCCTGGCTCCTTATGTTCCCGCGGTCAACGACATGCCGACGCTGCGGGCCGCGGAGATCGGCCTGGGCATCCACCCCGCGGCTACGGTGGATTGCCTGCCGGGTGTCGCCAGCTACGTAGGTGCGGATATCACCGCGGGCTTGTTGAGCACCGGCTTTGAAGAGAGCGATGACCTCTCCCTTTTTATTGACGTCGGCACCAACGGCGAGACGGTGTTGGGCACACGCGAATGGATGCTCTCCTGCGCCTGTTCCGCCGGGCCTGCCTTTGAGGGGGCCGGAGTAGAGCACGGCATGAGGGCGACAGCCGGCGCGATTGAGGAAGTATGGATCAATAGCCAGACCTGGGAGCCGACCTACCGCGTCATCGGCAACGAGATGCCGCGCGGCATCTGCGGCTCTGGCCTCATTGGGCTTCTGGCCGAGCTCTTCATCACTGGCGTCATAGATCGGGCCGGGAGTTTCCGCCACGACCTGCCAACGCCGCGCGTGCGGCAAGGCGAGCATGGCGGCGAATACGTAGTGGCGTGGGCAGCGGAGACGGCGACCGGGCGCGATGTCGTGCTCACGAAGGTGGACATAGACAACCTGCTGCGGGCTAAGGCCGCCATTTACGCGGGTTTCTCGGTTCTGGCCCACAGCCTGGATTTGCGCCTGGAAGACGTGAGTCGTTTTCTCATCGGTGGCAATTTCGGCCAGCATGTCAACGTGGAGAAGGCCGTACAAATCGGCCTGTTGCCGGACTTCCCGTGGGATCGTTTCCATTTCCTGGGCAACACCGCCATCCGGGGAGCCTACATGGCTCTGCTCAGCCGCGACGCGCGCAGCAGACTGACCGAGATCGCACGTCGGGTGACTTACCTGGAATTATCGGCCGACAATGCTTTCTATAACGAGTTCACGTCAGCATTGTTTTTGCCGCATACTGATCAGACCCGTTTTCCATCGGTTGCCAGTATCCTGAAACAAAAACCTGAGATGGCTTGGGAAGACACAGAACAGAATCCGCTTTGAGAGGGGTTGAGGTGTGCTATGACGACAACGATTGCGTTGGCAGGCAAGGGTGGCACAGGCAAAACGACGTTGGCCGCGTTACTCATGCGCTATCTGACTACTCACCATCGCGGGAGCAGCATCCTGGCGATTGACGCGGACCCCAGCAGCAACCTGCATCTGGCACTCGGTCTGCCCAATCCGCGCTCGGTGGGAGAAATCCGCGAGGAGATGCTCGCCCTCTCGTCCTCAGGAACTGTGGGCGTCGGCATCGCTCGCCGCGATTACCTCAACTCTGAGGTGCGCATGGCCGTTGAGGAAGGCGATACGGTGGATCTCCTGGCGATGGGGCGGCCCGAAGGCCAGGGGTGCTATTGTTCGGTCAATCATCTGCTGCGCCAGATTGTGGATGACCTGGGACACGGCTACGACTACGTGGTCATGGATAACGAGGCCGGTATGGAACACCTGAGCCGCCGCACCACAGAGAACGTGGATTGGCTGCTGATGGTGACGGACACCTCTCAGCGCGGCATCCAGGCTGCGAAGACGATGGCTGAACTGGCACGCACCCTGGCGATCCGGGTACGTAACGTGGGCCTTGTCCTCAATCGGGCGCCGGCCATCTTACCCGAGGCAACGGTGGCTGCCATCGCCCAGACGGGGCTACCTCTGTGGGCGCAGATACCGGATGATCCTTTGGTGACCGAATTTGATGGGCTGGGGCGCCCGTTAGCGGGCCTGCCTGCCGACGCGCCGGTTGTCCGGGCAGTAGAGCGGCTTGCGGCGGGCGTACTAAAAATCTGATGCCTGTCTCATGCTCACGGCGGCGAGAAACCCGCAAAGTCCCGCACCGCGGGATGAGTACAAAGGAGCGAAGCGCATGTACATCATCGGTGAAAATATCCACATCCTGTCGCCCCGTGTCAAAGAGGCTCTGGCGAATCGGGATAAGAAGTTTCTCCAGGACCTGGCGGAGCGTCAGATGGAGGCTGGCGCTTACGCGCTGGACCTGAACGTAGGGCCGCAAAAGAAGGCAGGGCCGGAAGTGATGACCTGGTTGGTCGGCGCTGTCCAAGAGGCGGTGGACATACCCCTTAGTTTTGATACAACCAACCTAGAAGCCATTGAAGCGGGCCTGAAGATCGCCAAACAGTCGGCGATCATCAACTCCACGTCGGCGCAGCCGGAGCGACTGGAGAAAGTGCCGCCCCTGGCAAAGCAATATGGGGCTCGCCTCGTCGCCCTCACGATGGGCGATAGTGGCATCCCGGTCAGCGCCGAGGCGCGGGTCAGCATCGCTCTGGAATATCTCTTGCCCAGGGCTGACGAGGTTGGGCTCCCCTATGACCAACTGATCATTGATCCGCTGGTGCTCACCGTCTCCGGTTGCCAGGAGTACGTACCAGAATGTGTGGAGGCGGTGCGCACGCTCCGCCAGATGATGGACCCGCCTCTCACCGTCAGCGTCGGCCTCAGCAACGTCTCTAACCAGGTTCCCCTTGAGAACCGCCGCCTCATCAACCGGGTTTATATGGTGATGCTCATGGCTGCTGGGCTCAACATGGCGATTGCCGACCCGCTGGACGAGAAACTGAAGGAGTTCATCTACATTGTTGAGCAGCGGAACGAAAGCACGCCTTTGGGGCGTCTCCTGCTCAAGTTGCATGATACCACTGCTGAGGGTGGCTCGCTAGAGCGCGAGGACGTGGATTGGAGCGATCCAGAACAGGTCGCCGTCTATAAGACTGTGCAGATATTACGCAACAAAGTCATCTATGCCGACTCGTATCTGACGGTATGAGGGGCTAACGAGGGATTTCTCCATCCGTGCCAACCGCAGGTGGTTCCGCGCCCCTGCGGTTTTGGTGTGTGGAAAATGCTAGGAGAGACCTCCCCGTATTCGGGGGATTCGCTTAACAAGGTCGTGAGGAGACAACATGAGTATTACTTCACCCCTCGCTATACACGGTGGTCCGAAGGCTGTGCAGTCGGATCCAGGCGATATGTTCACCTGGCCTATCGTCACTAAAGAGGACGAAGAGGCGGTGTTGGAGGTGTTGCGCCGGGGCGCGATGTCGGGAATAGACGTCACCCAGCAGTTTGAACGAGAATTCGCAGCGTGGCAGGGCGCGAAGTATGCGTTGGGATTCAATACGGGAACCGCGTCCATCCATGCTGCGATGTTTGGCTGCAAGATTGGTGTGGGCGACGAGGTCATCTGCCAGAGCACTACGTACTGGGCTACCTGTATCCAGGCCATGTCTCTCGGCGCAACCGTCGTCTTTGCCGATATTGACCCCAATACCCTCTGCATTGACCCCAACGACATAGAGCACCGCATCACCGAGCGGACAAAAGCCATCGTTGTCGTGCATTACGTGGGGCACCCGGCGGACATGGACGCTATCATGCCCATCGCCCGCCGCCACGGTCTGAAGGTGATAGAGGATGTATCCCACGCGCAGGGGGGGCTCTACAAAGGCCGCAAGTTGGGCACGTTCGGCGGCGTCGCGCCGATGTCGTTGATGAGCGCCAAGTCCCTTGCCATCGGTGAGGCGGGTATCCTCGCTACCAATGATACGGAGATCTACGAGCGGGCCATCGCCTTCGGGCACTACGAGCGATTCGCAGGCGACCTTCGGACCGAGTCGTTAAAGCCCTTCCGCGGGCTGCCGATGGGGGGGCACAAATACCGCATGCACCAGTTGAGCGCCGCCATGGGGCGCGTGCAATTGAAGTATTACGACGAGCGGTGCGAAGAAATCCGCAAGGCCATGAACTACTTCTGGGATCTGCTAGAGGGCGTGCCAGGTTTGCAGGCGCATCGCCCGCCGAAGGATTCGGGCAGCAATATGGCCGGTTGGTATGCCCCCCATGGCCTCTACAAGCCGGAGGAACTGGGCGGCCTATCGGTGACCCATTTCCTGGAGGCCGTGCGGGCCGAAGGGTGCGCCTGCGATCCTGGTGTCAATATGCCTCTCCATCTCCATCCTCTCCTCAACACCGCCGACGTCTATGGGCACGGGAAGCCGACGCGCATCGCGCACTCGGATCGCGACCTCCGCCAGCCGCCGGGAAGCCTGCCGGTGGCCGAAGGGATCGGCGCACGCACGTACAGCATCCCCTGGTTCAAACATTATCGCCCACAGATCATTGAGGAATATGCCCTCGCCTTTCGCAAGGTGGCGGAGTTCGCGGCCAGTTCTGAGGCTTTGCTCCTTGAGGACAAAGGCAATCCGCTCCACCTCGGCAACTGGCACTTCTTTACTCACAGGTGACGTTCGTAAGCATTAGCAGATCTTCGTGATATAAACCCTAAGTACCTATCCTAAAATTCATGGGAGAAGAGCAAGTAGGGGTCAGCGGATGCCTTCGGCGTAGCGGAATAGCGGATAATCCCCTCGCAGACAGCCGTTATCCGCTATTCCGCTACCTATCCGCTGAC
>JADYZS010000041.1 GCA_020853075.1 Anaerolineae bacterium
AATACGACCATAGTCCAACGCTTAAGATCATCAACCGCTTGCCTGAGCATCTTATCCTGGCGCGATACATCAAAGGGAATCGTATTTGCCCAGACTTCTCTATAATACTCCGCCCCCCAGTCCTTGGCCTCTAAGCGTTCTTTGAATTCTTTCTGCGCAGCTTCTCGCAGGGCTCCAAACCACTGGACGTAATGGGCGCCCTGCAGCAACAGACCCACTTTGAGAATCAAGCGACAACCAGATGGTTGAGCAGTATCGAAATAGATCCACACCCAAAATGACTGCTGAGGCCATCCTGGTAAAGGGGTTCCTTCCCATTGGAACTCAAGAACAGAGCTAACAGGGCCCCACAAGAGCGAGTCGGGCTCATACCATCCGCTTTTAATCTCCGGTTTGGGGATTATCTTCTCTCCACGCCGAAGTAAATCATCAAAAAACGCGGAAGCCACATCCTTTAAAAAGGCCTCCTGGACCTGATATTGTTGGCTAAGGTCGGCCCGCCACTGAGCTGTGCCCTTCTCAAACCGCCTAACGACTTCGGGAGCGAAGGTAGTGGAAGCTGACTTCACGACCCTCTCTTGTCGTAGATAGTCCACCAATAGCCCGAAGATAAGCCGAGATTCAGGTCCATACGCGTCATCAGAACCGCTTGCTTCCGCCCAGTTGAATACTTGCCTCCACGAACCGTACACAAATTCTACCTGGTTCGTAGATCCTTTGATTCCCTCCCACCACTCTGGTGGCTCTTGGTCAGGAGCGATAGCAAGTATAACCCGATGTACAGACGATGGCTGGGTCTTAGACAGATCCAAGTGACCACGTATCTGAACCTGGCGAAGCGTTCTAGCAACTATTTTATTCTCAAAGACAACAAAAAGCCGGTTGGGAACCTGAAACTGCGCATCCGGACGACTGACTAATGCGGGAGGCTGCAACTGCACATCAATCGGCCCAGTGCATTCTTTAACAGCAGCACCCAGATGCCGTAATAAACTGACCAAGGCCCCAGCCCCTCCGCGCTCAAGGGCACAGGCGAAGGCATAGGTAACCCGATCTTCACCGTCCCGCTGAGATGAGATTTGGAGAGGGTTCAACATGTGAAAACAATCCTTTCCATCTAGCAACCAATGTTACACCAGATCCCTACCCCCTCCGCGGCCTCCCGATCTCCTGCGCCAGCGCCCGGTATGCCTCCGCGCCTTGAGAACGCGGGCTATAGACCAGGACGCTGGAACGGTTGGCCGCGGCCTCGGCGATGTCCACGTTCTTGGGGATCGTCGTCTGGAAGGCGCGCCCGACGCCGGAGCCGTCCAACGCCTTGCGCACGTCGGCCTCTACGGCGCGGGCCATGGCCGTCCGCTCCACCCGCGTCAAGAGGACTCCCTCCAGGGCCAGGCGGTAGTTAAGGTCGCTGCTGACCTGTAAGACAGTACGCACCAGAGCGCGCAGGCCCTGCATAGAGAGGAAATCGGCGGAAAGAGGGACGATGACCCGCTGCGCCGCGGCCAGCGCGGTGACGGTGAGGAGGCCGAGGTAGGGCGGGCAATCCAGGAGGACGGCGTCGTACTCCGCAGCCACGGGCGCGAGGAGGCGGGCCAGGCGACGCTCGCGGTCAAAAACCATGTTCAGTTCCAGGTCGGCCTGGGCCAGGTCCAGCGAAGCGGGGACGACGTCCAGCGCGTCCTTGCCCGCGCGCCGGATGCAAGCGGCCAAGGCGACGGCCTCCTCGCCCCGGGCCGCGCCCGCGGGCGCGAGGGGGTCAGGGAGGCGGCGGCCCATCACGTCGTTGTGCAGCGCGGTGTAGATGGTGGGGGTGTCCTCCTGCACGGTGACGCTCAGGTGGAGCGTGGCGTGGGCCTGGGGGTCCAGATCCAGCACCAGGACGCGCGCGCCCATCTCGGCCCAGGCTGCGCCCAGGTTGACGGCGGTGGTCGTCTTGCCGGTGCCGCCTTTTTGATTCACGATGGCGTAAATCAAGGGAGCCTCCAGAGTCAAATCAAATGCAGAGGATCAACACACCGGCTCAAAGCGGTAACCTTGTTTCGCCAATTCATTGAGAACCGTGGCTAAGGCCTCCACGGTTTGCGCCCGGTCGCCGCCACCATCGTGAAAGAGGATGATGGCCCCTGGGAAAACGTTCTTCAGTACCCTCGCCGCGATGGACTCTGCACCGGGCCGCTTCCAATCCTCCGTGTCAATGTCCCACATGACGATGCGGTAGCCCAGTTCTTCAGCATAGGCGCGGGTGTAAGCATCGGTTGCCCCATAAGGCGGGCGCAGGCACTTGGACTCCCGTTCTTCCAGGACATCCTTGGTGGCCGAGACCTCCTCAAAGAATTTCTCCCGGCTGATGCCATCCAGCGAGACGTGAGAGTTCGTGTGGTTCGCCACGGTGTGGCCCGCGGCCACCTGCGTCTCTATCAGTTTGGGGTATTTCTCCGCCTGTTGGCCGAGGACGAAAAAGGTAACATGGGCATTATGTTGAGCCAGCACAGCGAGCACCTGGGGCGTCCAACGCGGGTCGGTCGGGCCATCGTCGAAAGTGAGATATACCACATTATCTTTGGCCTTAGCAGCCGGGCCAGAAGTGGCGGCTGGAGCGGGCGCAGGCGTGTCGGTGGGAGCGCGCGTAGGAACAGGGGTGTCCGTGGGCTTGGGCGTTGGCGACGACGTTACCTCAGTAACGAACTCAACTTGCAGCGTGTACACAGTCGGGCTGCCGCTCACTGAGACGGCGTTGATGATGTAATCTTGGGTGGATGGGATCTCGCCTGCCCAGGCCATGGCTTCACTGAGTATGCTCACCAGAGGCTTGCCATCCGCGGCACCATAGGCCGACAGGAGCACGTTGTTATGGGCCGACGCGAGCCTGAACATCATGCGTTGGCCGGCCGAGGCGTGCAGCACGTGGCTTTTAAGGTCGTTTCCCTCCACCGTGCCTTCAATGGTGACCACCGTAGCGCCCGGCGCAAATGCGATCCGTTGCGGCTCAGGACGTGGAAAGGTGAGCGGTTTCTCCCTGGGGGTGTCCACTTGCGAGACCAGTTGCAGAGCGCCCTGTCGCAAGGTATAGACCCGCCGCGAATCCAAATTGGGGCAACACATAGGATCTTCGGGGCCGTGGGTCAGCATGTTGATCTCAATACGCCCTTCTACAACGACGAGCGTACGGATGACGACGCGGTCACCCAGGAGTACGCCGGCCACGGGCTTCGGTGCGCCGTTATCATTCAGGACGATCATTAGATTGATAAAGGTGCCGCTGCCGCCTGGATCCGCGACGAGAATGACCACAGTATCTTCGTTGCCATCGCCGTTCAAGTCGCCGTAACTCCGGATGTCGGCCAGCCGGATGACCAGTTCGGTGGCCGAATCCGGCAGGTACTTCTCCCGATAGATGCCGTCCGTCAACTGCGCCACGCCACCCTTAGGCCATTCCAGGGGATAGGCGGCATTCTTCAGGGCATCCCAAGCTAGGTACGAAGGGGCGCGGGTAGCCGTAGCGAGGCTCGTCTGAGGCGTGGGACTTGCCGTAACCGGTTCTAAGGTGACGGTTGGTTTGCCCACCTCCTCAACGGTGAGCGTAGCAGGAGGCTGCGTCGGTGCGGAGGCCAACGTGGGAGCCAGCGTTGGTGTTGGCTCAGGAGCGGGCCTGCCCCCCTTACAGGCGAGCAACAGCAAGGTCAGCGCCGAGACAATAAAGAAACGTGCCGGAGAACGAAGGTCCATTTCCTCATATTTCCGATTTTATAATGTCACAAATGCGCGCGTTCCAGCATCCAGGAGCGGAAATCTTCCAGGTCGCTGGCGGTCAGGAGCCCCGCGGCCCGCGCCTCCTCCACCAGCCCCGCCAAAACGCTGACGGCTACGCCTGCCACCTCGCTGCGGTTGGCGGCAAAATAGCGTTGCAGCGTCGCCTGCAAATGGCCCAACTCCTCCCGCTCGGCGTCGGTCAGGTGGAGGGTGGACGGCTGGCGGCGGGTGGGCTTGGGGGGGCGCCCCGCCCGCCCAGGCTTGCCCCGCGCGGCCCGGCGCGCGGCATCGCCCCGCCGCACCAACTCGGCATAGGGGACTTCCCCTCCATTATCAAGCCGGTCATCCCCCGTCATCGCAACTCCTCCGCTACCCGCTGCACCAGATCCTCGCCGACCATCTGCACGCCCGCCTGCAACGCCGCCGGCAGGAGGTTCAGCCCCAGGCGGCAGACCTCGCGCGGGACTCCCTTGCTATAGGTGAAGACGGCCCTCAGCCCACCCTCGCTGAAAAGGGGGTCGCGCCGCCCGGCCACCAACAGGCGAAACTCTATCATGGCCCGCGTGTCGGGGAAGTCCAGCGGGTCCAGGGTGGAGCGGGTCGCCACGCGCGACTCCAGCGCACGCTTGGCCCGCAGTTTGTTGCGCAGTTGGTTCTGGCCCAGCATGACGATCTGCAGCAGTTTGCGGTCGTTCAACTCAAAGTTGAGGAGTTGGCGCAACAACTCAAACTGGGGGCCGACCAGCAATTGCGCCTCGTCCACGATAAGGAGGACGTTCTGGTGAGCCTCCAACGCGCTCAGGAGGTATTCCTGCAACGTGCCCAACTGCGCGGGCTGGCCGGGCCGCGGCGGGAGGCCGAACTCGGCGCAGATGCCCTTGAGGAAGTGGAAGGCCGACTTGTAGTGGGGCGACGGGATGTAGGCGGTGCGGTAGTCGGCCCGGTCGCGATATTGGTCAAAGAGGCGGCGCGCCACCGAGGTCTTGCCCATGCCGACGTCGCCGAAGACGACCGCGAGCCCCTGGCGCTGCTCAATGACGTAGGTCGTCTTGGCGAGGGTGGTGCGGTGCTGCGCGCTGAGGTAGAAGTAGCGCGGGTCGGGCGATAGGGAGAAGGGAGGCTCCAAGAGCCCCAGGGGCGTCAGGTCCACAATGCCTCCGCTGTGCCGGGTAGGAGGGTGCTTCGGCTGTCATTATAGCAGGGGGGTGGCAAAACCGCAACCGGCTTGCGGGCTGCTGGTTTGCAAACACCATCGGTTAGAAACCGACGGCAAACGGCCCACAAGCCCGCAAAGCGGGTTTCTTGTACATATCAGCCGTCGGATTTTATCCGCTAGCGACCTGTTCTTCTCAGGCAATCTCTCAGGGTTTGCCGCCGCCATTTCCACACCATAGTATCAAAACTAATGTTCTATCTTGACCTATAGTGCAAGATATGCTACAATGGTGTCGTGAAACATTACAGGATAGTATCTTGATGATAACACAGGATTTGCCTCATGGCAACATTCGGCTTCGGCCCCTTGACAAGAATAGGATTATAGGCTATACTGGTACAGAACACAAGTTCTGACCAGGGGGCTGCTATGGACCCTGCATCACCGCCTTTCCTAGGCTGGGAACGACCCGAACGCAACTTCTACCGTCTCCCCCATACCTGGTTCGCTACCCTCGCCCGGCTCCGTCGCGCCTGGCAACTCCGCTCCATCGCCAACCTCATCCGCCTGGTGGAATACATCATCCGCTGGACCTGGGGCGAGGGCCACTTTGACCGCCCCATCCGCCTGACCCTGGACGAACTGGAACACGGCAAGGTCACCGGCCGCCGCAAGGGGGTTCGCATCCGGGCCGACACGGGCTGCGGCATCTCCGGCTCGCACCTGGGCGAGGCGATCCAACTGGCGGTGGACCTGGGCCTCATCACCCGTGAGGTGGACCGGCGCGACCTGGGCCGCGTCCGCCAATTCTTCGCGCCGCGGCTGGCGGAATCCACCCGGCCCCCACCCTACCCTCCCCTGGCGGTGGCGGGTGTTTCTATGAGTAACCTACTAGAAGAGAGAGATCTCCCCTCACCCTACCCTCTCCCCGTTGGGGAGAGGGTCAGGAAGCGCGTTCTCCCTCTCCCCAACGGGGAGGCGTGGGAAGATCGCATGAGTACAAGGGCTGGGGAAGTCCCGCGGGAGTACTCACCGTGCGGGATGAGGGGGGATGATGCTTCTGCCGCTGATTCCTCATCAACACACCGCTCTATCGGCGCGCCCTTCCCCGGCTTCCCATCTCCCCAGAGCAACTACTTCATCGTGCCGAAGGGGTGGACCTCCCTCATGGCGGGCACCCGCTCCGACACCCTCATCCTGGCGATGGAATACCTGATGCGTCACTGTTGGGGCTGGCAGGCGCGAGCCGACGAGGTGCACTTCCTCACCGCGGACGAGGTCGCGCGCGGTCGCCAATATGCCGACGGCATCCGCTATGACGACGGCATCGGCTATTCTGTGGAGCGGACGCGCGACGCCCTGGAACGGGCCGTGGCCGACGGCTGGCTCGTCGTGCGCGAGCGCACCTCCCACGGCGGCAGGCCAGTGCGCGAGTACACCCTGCGTCGCCTCGGCTGGACGGTAGGCGAGTGGGAGCCTTCTGAACAGGGTGAAGTAGGGGCAAAACGTGCCTCGCCCCTACTTTCTGATGTTTCGGAGGGGGATACGGACATTTCGGCAGGAGGTACAGACGCTTCGGCGGGGGGAGCGGACATTTCGGCAGAGGCAAAAGACTTATCGGAGGGGGATACCGACGCTTCGGCCCCCCGTGCAGTTATACCTACTCTGCCTACCAACGAGACCGACCTCCCAGCCCAGAAACCACCACCTCCCAACCGCCGCAATGGCGGTGGTCGCCCCGGAGAGGGACTTAAGTTACGCTTCACGTCATTGGCCGGTGGGCAGCCAGTGGAGGCGCGCGGCTACGCCTGGGACGATGGGCGCGATCTAGGGCCCGACGAGGTGCTTCTGACAGGCGAAGATGGCGATGGGATCATCGTCGTGCCAGTGGCCGAGGCGGCGCGGCTCCTGGCCGCGGACGTGGACACGGCTTATTTCGGCTGGGCCGCCGGTTGGTGGGCTCTGGACGGGGAGGCGCGCTGGGAGTTGCCGGGGGTCAACGCCCGTTGCGAGCGGGTGCGCGCCCAGGCGAGCGCGCTCTGGCGGCGACGAGAGGAGTGGGGCGACGATGACCTGGTGCGCGCGCTGGCCCGTCACGACGTCGCGCCGGAGACGGCGGCCCGCTGGATCGCCCGCTGGGGCGAGGAGCGGGTCGGCGCGTGGCTGGCGACCTTGCGGCGCAACCCCCGCGTGGAGACGGTGGCAGGGCTCCTCCTACGCAAGTTGCAATCCGGCCAGACGCCGCCCGCGTGGGTGATGGACGGAAAAGGTTAGTTCCGGTTGCCAGCCGCCGCGCTCCTGTGGTAGAATAGGCCACTTTGCGCAGGATGGCGTATCGTCGGTGAGGCAACATGAGCGAATCGGTCGTGATTGTGGCGTATGATCCGAGATGGTCGGTGATGTATGAAGAGGAGAAAGGATTCCTACTGAATCTGCTGGGGGATGCGCTGGCGGCGGTGGAGCACATCGGCAGCACCGCCATACCGGGCCTGGGCGCAAAGCCGATCATTGACATCATGGCCGCCGTCCGCCGCCTGGCCGATACGGAAGCCTGCATCCCGGCCCTCGCCCGCGGCGGCTACGAGTACGCCCCGGAGTTTGAAGTCGTTATCCCGGAACGGCGTTTCTTCCGCAAGGGCCCGCCGGGCGCGCGCACCCACCACCTGCACGTCGTGGAGTTGACCAGTGAGTTTTGGGATCGCCACCTCCTCTTCCGCGATTACCTGCGCGCTCACCCCGACGTGGCGGAGGAGTATCTGCAACTGAAGAAAGCGTTGGCCGTCCGCTTCGCCGCCGACCGCCCTTCCTACACCGAGGCCAAGACCGATTTTATCCAGGGAGTTGTCCATAAGGCTCTGGTTGCCAGGGAAGCGGCCCGCAGCATCGGTGGGGGGTGAGTGCAATTGCCTATTGCGCCCGCCTGGAAAGTGGTGTACGATTACAGGGTAATGTAACTGGCTTCACAGACTTTACTTGACAAAGAGTGTATTATAGGCTATAAAAGAAACCTACCCTTTTAGAAAGGGACTTCACTACCATGAACAACAAACCGTTTGTCCTTTATGCCGAACCATCTTTGTGGGAGGGTATGGTTCGGATTGTTGACGTAGCGGGTGCCTTAAACGAATACAACGTCTCGTCCAGTCCAGAAGAAGCTGATTACAAGGCCCTTCTTTCGGATTGGGAAGCTATTGGCCGCGACATCTGGCAGAGCATAAGGCAATTTGAAGGAGGTCTTGAAAGGCGCCCTGCAAATGGCTGAGACAGCAGGGAGTGAAATTGATAAGCCGAGTCCATTACCTCCTGCTGAGGCCGGCAAATCTTCGTCTAAGAAATTGATTGCAGTTGAAGCACATTCATTCAGCGGGCCAATTCCGCCGCCTGAAATCTTGGCTCAATACGGCCAAATTATACCGGATGGTGCTGATCGTATTCTTAAGCTGGCAGAGAAGCAGGCCGAACATAGGATGTATTTGGAAAAGACGGTCATTGAATCCGATGTAAGAAGGTCTGACCGGGGTCTGATATTGGGGTTTTTTATCGTTCTGGCACTAGGTGTAGGAGGGCTCATCTTGGTCGGTATTGGCCGGAGCGCCGAGGGTTTAGCGGCGATGTTAGTGCCTCTTGCTGGTCTAGGTGCGCTTTTTGTCCATGTACAGAACACTCGTAGGCAGGAAAGGCTTGAGAGAAGCAAGAATCCTAGTGAACCAGCAACGGAGAGAGGGGCCAACAAGTAAATGCTGGTTTCTGAGCCGACATACATATAACGTGCAGAAAAAGGGGCAGGTTCCAAACCTGTCCCTTTGTTTGGGTCACCAATATCTTTCGGAGTCATCCTCGTGCCCTCTTCCCTATCGGCCCGTGGGGCCACCTTGCTCCTGCTAACCTGTATCCTCCTTCTCTTGCTCTCGTCCCCTCCTGCCGCCGCCACGACGCCCGCGGCCCCCGCCGCGCCCGCGGTACAGAACCCCGGCCTGGAATGTAGCCAGGGCTACGACGCGCAGGCCGGCCTCTCCGGCCTGATCCCGCGCGGTTGGACGGCCCGCCTCCTGAACGGCGCGCCCACCCTCCACAGCGCACGCATCTTCTTTACCGGGGGCTGCCACAACAGCAATTGGGTGGAGCACCTGGAAGGCGCAGATGCTCTGGTCTTTCTGGCTCAGGACATTGAAACACCCCCGCTGCCCGGCAAGCCCTTTGATGCCGTCATCTACCAGCGGGTGGCGACTACCCCCGGTACGGCCTACAGCCTCAGCGCCTGGATGGTCAGCCTGTGCGGTGGGAGTTTCAACAACCCCAACGATTGCCCGCCCGGCTACTACATGGCGAAGATGCTCGGCATTGACCCCCTGGGCGGCACCAACCCCCTGGCCGCCAGCGTGGTCTGGATGGAAGACCGGCGCAACTTCAACGAGAGCCGCTGGGCCAACCTGCGCCTCGCGGCGACGGCGCAATCTGCCACCATCACCCTCTTTGTGCGCATCAACAGCCCCTTCCGTTGGCACGGCAACCACGCCTTCGCCGATGCCATCAGCCTGGTGCGCGCGCCCACCGCCTACTTCGTCGGTCTCCCTGCCCGCGCTCGCAACCAGGCTACCATCCGTTGGAACGGCGCGCAAAGCCCGGACGTGCTGGCGATCCCTGGCGGCACGTACCAATTGCGTTTTGACGTCCAGTTTCGCGTGGGCGACGACGGCCCGTGGCAAGACTGGCGCACCGACCAGCCTGCGGGGAGCGCGCTCTTCCAGGTGGATACCCACGTGCGGCGGATCTATTTTCGGGTGCGTGCCCGCGCCGAGCAGCCGCCCGACTCCGGCGGCGTCTTTCCCAATCACCGCTACCCTGGCGTCTGGAGCGTGCCCGCGCTCATCACCTTCAACGTCAGCCCGCGCACCTACCTGCCGTTGGCGCGGCTGCGCAGGTAATATATTATTAAGGTCAGCGGATGCCTTCGGCGTAGCGGATTAGCAGATGGCCTTCTTGCGGAGGCTCACTATCCGCTAATCTGCTACCCATCCGCTGAATCTCCGCGCTCTCCGCGGTAAATCATTTTCGGGACGTAATGCATTGCCCCCAGCACGTAAACGCTACCTGGCCGTTCTGGCTTTGCTCCTCACCGTGACCATCTGGGGCACGACCTTCGCGGTGACGAAGGTCGCCCTCCGCGAGGTGCAGCCCTTCACGCTGACCCTCCTGCGCTTCCTCTTGGGCTGCATGGCCCTGGCGCCGTTGGCTTGGGCGGAGCAGCGCAGGCACAAGAGAAAGATCGCGGGGCGGCGGCTGGCGCTGGCCGGTCTGATCGGCGGCGGCCTCTACCTGGCCGCGCAGAACCTGGGCCTGGCCTATACGACGGCCTCCAAAGGGTCGCTCATCCTCGCCAGCATCCCCGCGCTGACGGGCTTCCTGGCGGCGCTGTGGCTGCAGGAGAAGATGGGGTATGCCCGCCTGGTGGGCATCGGAGCTTCCGTGCTGGGGGTGGCGGTGATCGTCCTGGTGGATAGGGCGGCCTCCTGGGGCGGCACGCTCCTGGGCGACCTCCTCCTCGTCGGTGCGGCCATCTCCTGGGCCGTCTATTCCATACTCTCCAAGGAGTTGGAGCGGGAGGCATCGCCCGTCATCCTCTCCGCCGCCACGGTGAGCCTCGGAGCCGTGTTCATTCTCCCTTTTGCCGGTTACGAGGCGTTGGTGCAGCCGCTGGCGCTGCCGTCCCTTGACGGCTGGCTCGCCATCGGCTACCTGGGGCTGGTGGCCTCCACAGTGCCGATCCTACTCTGGAACTACGCCTTGCGCCGGATGGATGCCAGCGAAGCCGCCGTCTATGTCAACCTGGTGCCCGTGGTAGGTGTGGGGACGGCGGTGCTCTGGCTGCACGAGGCGGTGACACCAGCGCAGGTTTTGGGGGGTCTGCTGGTGTTGGCGGGCGTGTGGGCCGCCGGGCGGCGGGCAGGCACGTAGGGACGCCGGCTCGTCTCTACGCAGAGTCGTTTTGTGCCCACAGAGGTCACGGTATTGCACTATAGGATGAAACCGATTATAATGGTAGCAATGTTAGCAGAGGGGTTGCCTAAGAGCCAAGCCTCACCGTTGTAGGATTAAAATGACTCAGGGCATCTTCGCAGGAGGAGGGATCATCATGTTCCGCCATTACCTCAGTGTGATAATCTTACTCGCGCTTGTGCTGGCGACGGGCGTTGCCCTGGCGACCGCGAGTTCTCTTGCCCCCCAACAATCTCAGGGAGATCTCACCTGCTCCGTGGAGGGCCTGGCCGCATTGGAAACGGCTATAGAAGAAGCGCGGGCGGATTGGTCAAACGCGCTCTCCGTGGAATCGTATCGGGCGTTTGTGGCCGCCCGAGATCGGTTCGTCTCCTATGCGCGCTCCTGCGCGCCTGCGCTGAATATGGACACCGCGGCGCTGGTGAAATCCATCGCCAACGACTCGGCGCCGGCGTCCCCCGCTCCGGAGGCCGAGCCGTTCGTGCCACCCCAGGTGACACAACCAGCCGCCGAGTTGCCGGCTCCCTACGCACCGCAGCAGCCGGATGCCGACCTGGTCGCGTCTGTATATGTGGATCCTCCCCCTCCCAGCCCCATCTATGCCGGGGAGTTAATCACCTTCACGTTATATGTTGACAACTACGGCCCGGACACGGCGCTGACTACCACAATCACAAGCACACTGGTCGGTGTGGGAGGCGGCGCGAGCATCCAGAGTTGCGCTTTCTCCGTGTCACAGGGGGGCGGTGCCATCACCCAATTCACCTGCACGACCGGCCCGGTCATAGGGACGCAGTTTGGCACCGACATCGGCACGTTCGCGACTAACTTCCTGCAAGCGATCGGCCCTGGGCAGCAAGGCCGCCTGCGCGGCTCGTTCAGGATGGTGCCCACGACCAGTGGAGGCTTCGTCTTCACGACTCGTACCACTTCGCTGACCACCGATCCCGATACTTCCGACAACGCGGCAGCGCTGGCGGTGGACGTCCTGCCTGCCGCCGATCTGTCCATCAGCAAGTCTGGCCCGGCGACCGTAGCGCCTGGGGAACTGATCACCTATACCATCGTTGTGAGCAACGCCGGCGTCATGAGTGCCCAGAACGTCGTCGTGGCCGACTATCTGCCCGCCGGCTTGAGCAACGTCAGCGTGACGCCCAGCCAGGGGAGTTGCCTGACCGGTGTGCCGGGTGACCCCTCGCGTCCGGCTACGTGCAACCTGGGGACGATGCCCATCACCGCCACGGCTTCTATCGCCATCGTCGCCAGAGTCCCGGCCGGCACGCCCCTTGACACCATCGTGTTCAACGATGCGCAAGTGTCCAGCGACTGGCATGATCCAGACACCAGCGACAACGTGACCACTGCGGGGACAACGGTGCAGTTCCCGCCGACGCCCACACCCACGCCGACTGCCACGCCAACGGAGACGCCGACCGTCACACCGACCCCCCTGGCGACCAACACACCTACTGTCACGCCGACGTCCGCCGCCAGCACAATTGAAGGGTTCGTGTACATAGATACGAACCAGAACGGCAGCCGCAATCTGGGTGAGCCGGTTATCAACGGGGCGACGGTAGAACTTTACCTCAATGGCTTTCTTGTCAACAGCAAGGTGACGGCGGGTGGCTGGTATGGGTTCAGCAACCTGACGCCGGGCAGTAACTACCAGGTGCGCCTCATCGTGCCCGCTGGTTACACAGCCTTCAATCCGGCCAGTGCCACGATTGATGTGGCTCCGCATCCGGGTGGCCCGCTGTTTGACCGGAACTTCGGCCTGGTGATTTCTACGCCCACGCCGACCCTCACACCGACCGCCACAGCGACAGAGACCCCGACGGAGACACCGACCGCCACGCCGACGGACACGCCGACCGCCACGCCAACGGAAACGCCAACGGATACACCCACACCCACCGACACACCCACACCAACGGAAACCCCGAATCTTATAGAGCGCAAATCCTGGATGCCGCTGGTTGTGGTCGAAGGCTAGAGGAACACGTTCGCCCTTCCTCGCTGCACAGGGAGGGTATCTTGTAGGGGCGTGATTTATCACGCCCTCTACGGTCTCCCTCCCCCGTTCATTTTACGGGGGAGGGCCAGGGTGGGGGGCCGGATTACCTACTGCCGCTACCTATCCGCTGACTTAGGCACAACTCCCCTGGATTGTCTATCCGCTCAATTCGGATATAATGGACTTGCAAGGAGATGTCTTATGGAACGAAAAGAGTTTGGTCGCTATGTTGTGGCTGACCCTAGGATTTGTCACGGCAAACCCACGTTTCGTGGCACACGGATTATGGTCTGGCAAGTATTAGAAATGGTGGCAGAGGGCGTGGATTGGGACGAGATCGTTAGAGAGTGCCACGGTAGTATTACCAAAGAGGCTATAGCGGAAACGATATCTTTGGCAGGCAGAGTGTTTGCCAAACACGCCCATGAATATGTTCCGGAGCCAGAGGCTGCGTGAACATCCTGGACGAGAACATCCTTGAAAGCCAGCGGGAGAGGCTCGCGGCGCAAGGAGTGCCTTTCCGCCAAATTGGCTATGAGATAGGACGAAAGGGGATGGACGACGAAGAGATCATCCCCTTTTTATTGCAACTTTCTCGCGCCACCTTCTTTACACACGACCTCGGCGTCTACAAACGCCAACTGTGCCATGTTCGCTACTGTCTTGTTTATCTGAGTGTGGGAAAATACGAGGCGGCTGAGTTTATCCGCCGCGTGCTGCGTCACTCTGAATTTAACATCTCGGTCAAGCGCATGGGAACCGTCCTGCGCGTTTCCCGCAGCGGCATCTCAATCTGGCGACTTCATGCCAGTGAAGCGGAGCAGGTGGGCTGGCCGTGAGGGACGCGCCAGAAAGCGGTTCACGCCCACGCCTTTGTGCCCACAGAGGGCGCGTGCTCATGTGCGCAATGAAATGCGCAGGGCATTCGCTACCTCAGTCGCCCCCCGCCTTGACGTAGATGTGGTAGGCGCGGCTGTAACTGATGATCGCATCCAGCGTAGATGCCGCGCCGATGAAGGCCGCGGCCACTTGCGCCATGTAGCCGATGATCTTGGCGAAATCACCCACCGTCATGCTGATCTGCTCCCGCATCGCCAACGCCATGAAGACGACCAGGAACTGGCTACCGACGAGGGCCGCCTCCCGCGCGTAAGTGTAATACTGGTTCTTGAAGACGAGGTTGATGAGGATCTCTTTGCGTGACCGCATGATCTCCTGAAACCTGCTCTTCACCGCCAGGTTGTCCTTCTCGCTGATGGTTTTGATGGCCGCGCCCGACGTCTCGCTGATCACCGAGTATTGGGAATCCAGGACGACCCGCAGCCGCTTGTTGAAGACGATGGTCATGACGGTAGGGACGAGAAGGCTCCCCAGGTAGGCGAGGCCGAGGGTGCGGTTGTAGCCGAGAAGGCTGCCGGAGACGATGATGATCTTGATGACGACCGGCGTAAAACTCCCCAGGATGTGGTAGGCGGCATTGGTAATGCCGCTGACGGCATTGGCGGCTCTGGTGTAGGCGGCTCCTGCCGCCTCCGGGCTGCTGCTATCCCCCTTGGCCGAGGCCTTCAGGACCAGTTCCACCAACTTTTGGCGGTCTGTCTCGTAGAACATCTTGTGGCGCAGCATGACGTTGGCACGCAGCAGGCCGGGATAGAAGACACTGGATGCCATGAAGAGCCACACGATGTTGCCCATGTCGCCGGTCTCCAGACGGTCAATGAACTGGCCGAGGAGACTGACCGGCCACAACGCGGCGAACTCCTGAAAGATGGTGACGATGAAGATCGCCAGGCTGTACCACTTGTACTCCCAGATCAGGCGGACCACGTCTTTGATGAAGGGCCAACTGGGAACCATCTCCAGTTCGTGCCTGATCTGTTGGGTGATCTTCCCGACTTGCAGGTTGATACGGCTATATGCTTTTATCATGCAATTTTCTTCAAAGTTTCGGAACCACTTGTGGCTGCCCCGTGCGCGCCGCCTCTATCGCGGCCAGCGCCAGCGCGGTGGCGCGAAAGCCCTCGCGCGGCCCCACACTGATGGCCGAGGGCTTCCCCGCGCGCAGGCAGCGGGCGAACTCCCGCAACTGTTGCACCATCCCTTCAGGACTGGCGCGCCCCGCGTCGTCCAGGTCGTTTATCGTGCACGTCTCTACCTTGCCATCATCTGCCGTGGTGAGGGATTGGCAGCGTGCAGAGAGGGTCGCGCTCTTCTGGATGCCGAAGGTCTGGGCAAAGAACTTGGAGGTGAAGGGCGCGGGGCCCGCATCCGCAGCGACGGCGCTGGCGATGCTGCCATCGGCGAAGGTGATGGACGCGGCCAGGGTATCCACCAAAGGGTTACCAGGATGGGTCAGCGCGCCGCCCGCCGCGGCCACCCGCACCGGCTCGCGGCCGTGCAGGTAGCAGACCAGGTCAAAGATGTGGCAGCCCTGGGAAAGGACGTTCCCGCCCCCTATGACGGGATCCTGGAACCAACCCTCGTCGGCCCAACGCAAGTCCATGATCTGCCCTACCGTCAGGAGCGGGCGCGGCAGGAACTCCCTGGCCCGCAGGACGTAGGGCGCAAAGCGGAACTTGTAGCCGAGCACCATCTGCACGCCCGCGCGCGCTACCGTCTCGCCGATGGCGCGGCAGTCGGCCAGCGTCAGGGCCATCGGCTTCTCCAGGAAGATATGCTTGCCCGCCGCGGCTGCGGCCACGGTCAGGGGCCGGTGGGTGTTGTGCCACGTGCAGATCATGACAAAATCTATGTCAGGGTCATCAAAGACGTGTTGCGGGTCGGTGGTGGCGTAATCGCCGCCATATTTGCGGAGGAACGATTGCGCGGCGGCCTCGTTAATGTCGGCGTAGCCGCGCACCCGCAGTTCGGGCAGGTGGGGCATGACGTCCATGTGCCAGCGGCCCCATTCGCCGCAGCCGATCATCCCCACGCGCAGCGGTTTGTCGGTCATGGGTGGTCGTTATCCTGGTGAAATTGTCGTGTGCCCTCAAAAGAATGATAACCCTTGAGAGGGCGAGGGGTGATGCCTAATACTTCCGTGCTCTATCCGATACTTCTGTTTGTATAGAGCCATGCCTAATACCCTCCAGCATCCCGATTCTACCACAGACTCGCCGGCTCGTCTCTATGCTTATTGACGATTCCTTGTCTGCTTACTGTCAAGCAACATCGCGCCGTGTACAGTATGATATAATCGGAGCGTAAAAGCGAAACTACCCAGGCTCCGCCACAGAAAGGAATCGGAAAATATGGGACAGCTCATCTCATCTGTCATCTTCGCCCTCATTCTCGGCGGCGGCGTGGCCGTCCTCCTGGGCGGCATGCTCGCCGCGCGCGGCCAACGCCGGGGAGGCGGAAGCCCCAGCGTGCGCGCCTCTCTCATCATCGGCCTTCTCATTGCCTTGGGCTCGTTCGGGGGGCTGGCCCTGGTGGATTCGTACACCCAGGTAGAATATGGCACGGTGGCGGTCGTCACCCAGTTTGGCCGCGTCGTCACCACCTTCCAACCCGGCCTCAACTGGAAGATCCCCTTCGTGCAAGACACGATAACCTATCGCACTCAAGAGATCACCTACGAGACGAGCGAGGGCCCTGACCTGTCCCAGGCCGACTATCGCGACGTGGAGGCGGATACGGCCACGGCAGATGGGCAGCAGATCCGGGTGCGCTACACCATCCGCTTCCGCATACTGCCGGAGCGAGCCCTGGACGTGGCCCAGAACCTGGGGACGGAGGAGCGGGCCGTGGAGAAGGTGGTCAAGGCGGAGAGCCGGTCTATCGTGCGGAACACCTTGAAACGGTATAGCGCTTCGCAATTGTACTCAGGCGATGTGGAAGCAGCCCAGCGGGCCATCGCGGACCTCCTGGAGCCGGAGTTCAGCGAGAACGGCCTGGAGATGACCTTCTTCGGCCTCCGCTCCATCATCTTCACCGATGCCTACCGCCAGGCGGTAGAGAATAAGCAGATT
>JADYZS010000042.1 GCA_020853075.1 Anaerolineae bacterium
CGCAGAGAGCGGCCCGTCTCCCGCAGGATCTCTAAAGCGAGGAGAGTGCTGACGGCCAGGACCCAGGTAGCCGAGAGAAGGCTGCGCGTCCGAGACTGATAAACGACCAGGAAGAGCATCACGGCGACGGCGAAGGTTAGAAGGGTGAGAAAGCCACGCGCCCGGCGCGCGCCTGGCGCCAGGGGATCTATCGTGCGGTAGGCTGCCACTTCTCCCAGGATCAGGAAGAGCCCTGTCAACAGGAGGCCGCCTAGCCAGATGAGCCGGGTCTGAGCCAACGGGAGCAGTTGGGCGGCCACTATCACCAGCGCGCAGGGGAGTGCCCAAAAGACCCAAGTGCTCGCTGATTCGCCTGTTTGGAGATGCGGATGAGCCCGGATGACGCTATCCGTGCCGAGCGCAACCAGTCCGGCTAAAATCGCCGAGAGTATTGTGGCTGCTGTGAGGCTCAGTGCCACGGGCGATCCGAGCAGGATGCCATAGATTGTGCGGGTCGGCAGGGTCACCAGACGCTGTACGGTGAGTGTCAGGAGGACGGCCATCACCAGTACGCCGATGCGGTCGCGATAATCGGTCACGTCGCCATTGTAGCAGCCTGCACTACGTCTGTCAACCGGCAGCACCATCTCACCATCTCGTACCATCGCCTGAGAGGAGCCAGCGTTGATTATCATCCTTGCTCTCATCGGTCTTCTCGTCGGCGGCGTCGTCAACCGCCTTGCTGACCAGTTGCCGCAGCGACGGTCGCTGTTAAAGGCGGGAGCCTGCGCCTCGTGTGGTCGTCCTTACGATTGGGGTGGCTTCTTTGCCGTGGCCGCCTTCCCGTTGCGACGCGGGCGCTGCCCTGCCTGCGCCGCACCGCTTCCTCTGCGCCCCATCCTGGTTGAGATCGCCTTGATCCTTCTTTTTCCCTTTCTCTGGCAGCAGAACGGCTGGACGCTCCTCTTCGTCGCGGAGAGCCTGTATGCCAGCATCTTTGTCCTTATCTCGGCAGTGGATTTTGAGCACAGGCGTATCCTGAACGTCGTCATCTATCCGTCCACCGCGCTGGCGTTGCTGGCCTCGCTCCTGCGTATAGGACACGATACCCGGCTAGCAGGCGTTGTGGGTGGCTTTGTCGGCTTTGTCTTCTTCTTCTTTGTGTTCCTTCTGGGCGAACTCCTAATGCGTATGCTGCGGCGCAGCAGCGGGGGCCCGGCCCTGGGCGCGGGCGACGTGAAACTGGCCGCTTTCATCGGCCTGGTAGCCGGATGGCCCGGTGTTATCCCCGCCCTGATCCTGGGCATCTTGCTGGGGGGGCTGGGCGCGCTTGTGGTTCTGGTTGTGCAGGTGACGCGGCGCACCTACAAGCCCCTGACCAGCGCTCTTCCCTACGGACCCTTCCTCGCCGCGGGCGGCCTGGCAATGGTACTGTGGGGAGAGAAGATCGTCCGCTGGTGGCTACGCACCTGACCGTGGAGCCGGTCATAAATCCCCCGGCCCGGCGATTCCGTATCCTGATGCTGGCGCCCACAGGCTTCTTCGCGGATTACGGCTGCCACGTCCGCATCCGGGGTCATGCCCGTGCTCTCGTCGCCCGTGGGCATGAGGTTTTGATCGTTACGTATCCTGGTGGGCGTGACGTGCCGGGGTTGGCGATCACTCGCGCCCCCGGCTGGCCGCGCGGACGAGAGATGCCCGTCGGTTCGGCCTGGCGGAAAGTGGCTCTGGATGCGTTGTTGGCCCCTACCGCCTGGGCAGCGGCCTACCGTTTCCGGCCTGATCTGATCCACGCTTATTTGCACGAGGGCGCGCTGATCGGCGCGATTCTCTCTCGCCGCTACCGTATCCCTCTCTTGTTTGACTTTCAGGGCAGCCTCACCGGCGAGATGCTGGATCATCGTTTCGTCTCGCCTCGTTCGCCCTTCCTGCCCGCTCTTCGTCGCCTGGAGCGCTGGATTGACCTGCGGCCCCAGGCGATCCTGCCCAGTTCGGCCCATGCTGCCGGTTTGCTGGCTCATGATTTCGGCGTACCCCAAAAGCGCATCCATCCGCTCCTGGATAGCGTGGACGCCGGTCTCTTCCGGCCTGCCGCAGACATGGACGTACTGGAAAAGGCGAGATTGCGCACCGTCCTCAGTCTGCCCCCCGAACGTCCGGTGGTAGTCTATTTAGGCCTCCTTGCAGCGTATCAAGGGACAGACACCCTTCTGAGAGCCATCAAATCGCTGGACATCCAGCCGAAGCCGGTCTTTCTTATCATGGGCTTTCCTTCTGTGGACCATTATCAAGGGATGGCGGAGGGACTTGGCCTTGCGGCAGACACACGGTTTACAGGGGCCATCCCTTATGAGGACGCTCCTGTGTACTTGTCGCTGGGGGATGTGGCCGTCGCTCCCAAGCAGTCGGCCACAGAAGGGAGCGGCAAGTTGCTGCCTTACATGGCAACCGCGCTGCCGGTCGTGGCAAGCGATTTGCCGGTACATCGGGAATACCTGGGCGAATTGGGATACTACTTCCCAACGGGTGATGCGCCCGCGATGGCGGCGGCTATCGCGGGCGTCTTGGCCGATCCAAAGGGGTGCCATGAGCGCGGGCGCGCCCTACGCGCGCGTGTGGTGGCGCGTTTCTCGTGGCAGCACGCCGCAGTTCTTTTGGAACAAACCTATCAGGCATGTCTGGACAGCACGCTGCCAGCGGGGTGATTTGACATAAGCAGCCCGGGCCGCCATATCTACGGCCCGGGCACGAAAGAGATGTCAGCCCTTCACGTACTTGTCAAACCACGCCAGAGTTTTTGCCCAGGCATCTCTGGCCGCGTCGGGCCTGTAATTTCCGCCCGTGTCGTTGTGGAAGGCATGTCCCGCACCAGGATAGATGAGCTTCTCAAAGATCTTGTTGTTGTCCTGCATGGCTTTCTCAATGGCCGAGATACCGGCATTGATGCGTTGGTCGTTCTCGCCATAGATCGCCAGCACTGCCGCCTGGATACCGGGCACGTCTTCCAGGGGTGGGTTAGAGCCGTAGAAGGGGACCGCCGCCTTGAGGGATGGGGTCTTCGTGGCAACCCGCCACGTGATCGCGCCGCCGAAGCAGAAGCCGGTCATGCCGACCTGGTCTTTGATCATGTACGGTTGGCTCTGAAGATAGGCCAGAGCATCCTGGAAATCTTGTACCATCTGTTCGACCGGCGTGTTGCCCAAAGTACCGGGGATCTGGGCGGGGTCGCTGATCTTGGCCGTGCCGCCGTTGCGGGAGAGGAGATCCACAGCCAGACTGACGTAACCAGCCTTTGCCAGCCTGCGGGTGACATCTTTGATGTGCTCGGTCAGCCCGCGGTTCTCGTGGCAGACCAGGACCGCCGGGTAAGATCCATCACCTCGTGGGCGAGCCAGGTAGGCAATAATGGTCGCGTTCCGGCCCGCAAACTCTATGTCGGAGGCGACGATGGCAGGATCGTCGGGGCTAACGCGCACACCTGGGGTGGCTTCCGGCGTCGGCTGTACCGCTAACGTGGCTATTGTCGTGATGACAGCCTGGGTGGCGATTTGGGTTGCCGTTAGGGCCACGGTGGCCGCCAGGGTAGAAGTGGGTTGGATTGTGGTCGTAGGCTGGGCTGCCGTTGGCGTTGCCAGCGGCGGTGACGTCAGCGTGGGCTGCGGAGTTGCAGTAGGTGGCTCCGCGATCATGGTCGGCGATGCGGGAGGCTGTGCTGTGGCGGTGGGCTGGGTCGCCGGTGCACAAGCCGCCAGGATGGTACTCGCTGCCGCAAGGCTACCGACGACCGCCGCGATGTATCTAAGTGCCTCGCGGCGGGACATCTGTCCATGCTGGTAATCCTCCACAAATTCCTCAACGAGATAACGTTGCAAGTCGTTCATCTCTTTTTTCACCTTTTCCTCCTTTTGGGGCCCCATGACTTTAGCAAACACATCCCGGTCTCGTTCTTCTGAGGTGGCGTCTGGAGTAGCATACAAACGTGGTACTTGTTTAGTATATGCAAGGTGGATAGGACGCTATGCAATTGTGCTTCCATTCCTGACGTCTTCAGCGGTTAAAGTATGCAGGCAGGTTTCGGCCACGAGAAAGCAGTAGAGACGCTGCACGCAGCGTCTCTACGCCTGGATTCTACTCGTCATCGTTTGTGGCGGTGCGGATGCTCTATCAGGCCGGTACACCTTTTTTCACCGCGGTGGCACTTACTTGCGGCGCGGCTGGCACGTGCTCAATGGCCGCGACGATAGCGCGCAAGAAAGCGGGCAGGTCATCCGGACGGCGTGAGGTGATGAGGTTGCCGTCCACAACCACTTCCTCATCCACGTAATTCATCCCTGCGGCTACCAGGTCATCCTTGATGGAGAAGAAGCCGGTTCCGCGTTTGCCTTTGACGATGCCGGCAGAAATGAGCATCCACGGCGCATGGCAGATGGCGGCAACAATCTTGCCCTGGGCATAGGCGTTGCACACCAGAGCGACCATGGCGGGCGAGCGGCGCATGTGGTCGGGGGCGTAGCCGCCTGGAATGATGATGGCGTCAAAGTCTGTGGCGGATACCGCTCTGGCGTCCGCGTCGGCGGTGGCGGGGTAGCCATGCTTGCTGGTATAGGTCGTGCCAGCGGCGGGCCCGACGATACGCACCGTCGCGCCTTCCTCTCGCAGGCGATATACGGGGTACCACAACTCCATCTCTTGGTACAGGTTCTCAACCAGGACAGCGACACGCTTGCCGGTGAGTTTCATGTTTCCCTCCTTGCCTGAGATGCTTATCCAAGATAGCATACCTTCCAGGGCGCGTCAAGAAGGACGAATGCTCTGAAACCTTAAGAACCTATCCTGAAAATACGAGAGATTGGGTTTCCTGTCAGCGGATAGGTAGCGGATTAGCGGATAACGCCTATCTACGACAGGATTATCCGCTCATCCGTCGCTTGCACCTCGTCGTCGCCGGTATATACCATGCTGTCACTCTACGGTGCAAGCCGACCCCGCGGGGCGGCGTCCACAGCCGCCTGCAGGCTACGCCGAAGGCATCCGCTGACCCCATCTACTCTCCTCCTATGATTTTTCGGATAGGCTCTCGGAGTTTTACAGCTCAATTGACACCCAAAGTCGGCCACGGGTCGCGCACCCGCTTAATAGGCGTGCCCCCCTCTAAATCGTATTCCACTCGCCCCTCTTCATTCCACGAATAGCCCAATAGACCAGGGCTGTGGGTTGCGGGGAAGCGCACGGTAACCACCGCGCCCCCTTGCGGCAGCGGCACGCTACCTTCCAGGGCGAGTTCGTCTGCTTCGGCCAGGGTGCTGATTCTCCAACGGCCTGCCTTCTGATACGCGAGCCAGGCGTGCTCCACGTCCTTATCGGGGGTTACGAAGACGACCTCCTTCATGTCGTCGCCGTTCACGTCGGCGATCAGAACCGATTTCACATTGAAGCCCGGAGCCTTGAGATTCGCTAACGCTTCCGTTGAGGCAGCAGCAGTCGCCTCTGGATGGCGATCCAGATAAGCGGCTACCGCGAGGCCGGGGTAATAGACACCGAAGGCCGTCATGGGGAAGCCGAGATTCCCGGCCTTTTCTTCGTAGAACATTTGGTGAAGGTTTGACCTGTTCATCATCGTGCCCCAGGCAGCAACGATGCTATCGCTGTCCTTGTACGCTTCCAGGAACGCGGTTGCAAGTTGACCGACCGTACTCCCCGCGGTCTGCGCGTCTGTCAGATGAGACCGCGCTTCAGCCTCGTTACCGAGAAGCGCATACACCTGTCCTAACCGTAAACGGGCGAAGGCCCGCCAGTTCGGCTGCTGTTCGCCAGCCTCCTCCTCGGTCAGCGATTTATCATTGATGACCTTGCGGTATTCATCGGCGGCCTTCTCGTACTCTCCCTCCCGCAGCAAAGCCTCGGCGACGTTCACCTGCTGGCGGAGCGTCGTGGGTCGGGAGACGGTTTCTCCGACCTTGACAAAACGGCCCACTGCGGGAGCCCATTGCCAGACCTGTGTGCGGGTGGGGTGCGGCAAGAGTTTGTGGTCAAAGACGCCGAAAGCCGGGCCGGTCAGGACAAATTCCTGGCTGCTGCCGGGGCCGGGATGCATCTGCCAAATGGATGCACTGGCCCACGTCACCAGTGTTGCCTGGAACACTGTGTCAAAGGCCTTTCTCTCAGTCAGCCAGCGGAGGGTATAGACCCGGTAAGTGAAGCCGCTGGCGCCAGGCAGGAAGTAGGTTATCAGGATCTCTGGTTTGCCATCGCCCGTGACGTCCTGAGCCTGGATGGAGTCGGGCATGGACGCTGGCACGTGGAAATCACGCTTCCCTCCTTGGTCGTAATTGTTAGGCAGAGGAACGGAACGGTAACTCTCACCTCCCAAGAACGCGAGAGCGGGGAAGCCATACATGTAGCGAAAAGCGATAAGCAAATCGGGCCTGGCATCGCCATCCACGTCGGCTACTGCCGCCGCAGGGTAGTAATCCGGTAAATGGTAAGTGGGGAGCGTTTCCCGTAGGCGAGCCACGAGCGTATCGGCTGTGGCTTGGGTCAATGGCTGCGGCGCGCTTGTGAGGAACGCGCTCACCGCCTCGCGCGCCACCGCGACCACCCTCTCCAGCCCTTCGCCGGGGTTCTGGTATCCCTCCCAAACCGCTTTGAGGCCCGCAAGGGTCTGGTCTCCCGTAGCCGGCTCCGAACTGCTCCCTTCCTGGGGCGGTGGCAGAGGTAAGAACTGGTAGTCCCAACCAAAGTTCACCTCTCCCTTGGCCTCCCCATCTGCCAGAGTTAGAGTAACGCTGGCTACCTCGCTTGCGCTGGCCGAGGTCGGGTAAGTCCAGCCGCCGGGTAGCAGACTGGGGAGATTCGTCGGATCCAGGGAATTAACAGAGACGCAGTAGGTCCCAGGATTCAGGGCGTCAAACTTGTAAAACCCGGCGGCATCGGTCAGGGCGGTGGCAACGGTGCTGGCCGGGCACGCCCCGGCCCCCAGCGTGACCAGCACGCCGTTGATTCCCGGCTCACCTGTCTCCAAAATGCCGTTGGCCTGCACTGTGCCGTCGCCGGCTTTGACGCAACCAGTAGGAGGTGTAGCGGGCGCAGGTTCGCCCTCCCTGCCGGGAGCGCAGAGGTCGTGCCACAGGCGACCGGCGATGGAACCTGAATTAGTCCCTGCTGTTGGCGTGGCCGGTATCTCATTGTCCACCGTCAGGGTGAAAGTATCGCTGACGCCGTTAACGATGACGGTGTACGTTCCCGCTTTCAGGCCTCGCACGCCTAAAGAAATCGTTTCCTCAAAGGGTACGAGGGCCTGCGTGCATACGGCCTCTGCCGGGCGGCTGGTTGTGATGGTGACGCGGAAGGTGTTGCCTTGCCGTTGCTGCCCGACCTGATCTATCTTGGTGCAGCCATCGGGGAGGTTGCCCTGCGCCACGACTCTGATCTGCACGGGGAACGACTCAAGGATCAGGATGGATATGCTCTCAATCAGGGCATCACGAATGATGGTTCCACCCTCACGGGGTCTGGTGGCATCCGCAGCCTGTGGTTTCGTCGGTGTGGGGTTGGACGGCGGAGGCGTTTCACCAGGTTTAACCGGCTGTGTTGTTGCCGTTGGGATAGGTGTTGCGGCGGGCGCGCACGCAGCCACCAGGAGTGATAATAGAACGACGAGAGAGACGATGTGGTACAGCTTGAGACTTAGCCCTTGTGGAGCGGGTAAATGCCTGCTACGCATGTATGGCTTGTTCTCCTTTTGTAATCCAACTCTACGTCAATAACAGGAATCACGTCTCACAGTGATAACGACTGGGACGCAGGGAATGTTCCCCGCAAGAGGATAGTCCCCTACTATAGGACCATTTCATTAGTCAGCGGATAGGTAGCGGATTAGCGGATGGCCCTCGCGTGACGGAGAGTATCCGCTAATCCGTCGCTTGCACCTCGTCGGCGCAAGCCGACAGGCTAGGCCGAAGGCATCCGCTGACGCCCATCCGCTGTCCTTCCTAGGTTTTGAGATAGTTATTGTAATGAAAGAGGCGGGGCAACGGCGCCCCGCCTCTTTCCCGACGATGATGCTACCACTCCGGTTAAGAGCGGTAACTGTTCACGAGTTTCTCCAGAGAGAAACTGTCTCCCGCTATTTGCCGTTTGGACGTTACCAGTTCATCCAGCGCGGGACGCTCCTTCTTGTAGAAAACGCCCAGGTAGAGCGACTCCTCGCTCATTGCCAGTCGTATGGCCGCTAATTTGTCCGTGGGATCGTGATTGGCGGGAAGGGGCGCGGTCACCTCGCGGAAGTGCTTGTATGTATCGTAGAAGGTAACACAGGGGCTGTAAATCTGGATGAAGGCGAAACCCTTGTGCGTAATGCCTTGCTTGATCAATTCCGTCACTTCTTTGGGCCGGGACGAGAAACCACGGGCCACAAAGGACGCGTCGTAAGCCAACGTCATCAGGATGGGGTTGATGGGGCTTTCTATGCTGCCATAGGGCGAGGCCTTGCGCTCCATACCCAAGGGGCTCGTGGGTGAGGGTTGTCCTTTAGTTAATCCGTAGATCTCGTTGTCCATCACGATGTAAGTAATATCTACGTTCCGGCGCGCCGCGTGGGGCAGATGCCCGGCCCCGATGCTAAAGGCGTCGCCGTCGCCGCCCACTGCGCATACCACCAGGTCAGGATTTCCCATCTTTATCCCCGTTGCCAGGGGGAGAACCCGCCCGTGGACGCCGTGGAAGCCGTACGCTTCCACGAAGGCTGGAAAACGACCGGAGCACCCGATACCGCTGGCGACAACGGCTCGCGCAGGGTCAATCCGCAACTCACTCAAGGCATTGTAGAAACTTGCGAGGACACCGAAATCGCCGCACCCAGGGCACCAAATAGGCTTTACGGCACTCTTGTACTCCGCTGCGGCGAGTTTCTTATCTTCGTGCAGAACGGCTGTCTCAATACTCATCCCAATTTCCTCCTTACGTAACCACTTCTCGATCTTACCTCAAGGCGACTGCCGCGGACATTCTCTCGGCTTCTTTGCCTACTTCTGTCGCCCATTCGTAAGTTTCCCTGATTCGTTTGTAGATCTCATTCGCGTTGAACGGGACGCCGCTGTATTTGTTCAGATGGATAACGGGCACATCCAGGCGGGGTTCCAACATCTCTGCGAATTGGCCCAGGTAGTTCATTTCGGGCACGATGACCGCCTTTAGAGATGCTGAAAACCGGCGAATATCCTCTTCGGGCAAGGGGCAGAGGAGTTTGGGGTACAGCGCGGCGACCCGCATCCCGTTTTCCTGCGCTTGCTGTACTGCCTCCCGTACCGGGCCAGAGGTTGAGCCCCAGCCGATGATCCCAACGACAGGATCGGCACTCCCCAATCGCTCAAACATATTCCAGCGGCGCGCGTCCTCCAGCGCGCCCTGTATCTTCCGGAACCGTTTCTCTGTGTTCGTTGCGTGCATCTCCGGGGTATAGTTCGGCGCGCCTGTGGCGTCGTGTTCCAGACCTTCCGCTGTGTATTGGCCGCCCGGTGTCCCCGGCAGTGACATAGGGGAGATACCGCTGGGCGTGTCAACGTATCGCTCGTAACCGTGCAGCGAAGGTTCGTCCGCGCCGTTGCCTTCGGTCGGCTGGGCCAGAAGCCGCGGCTCCAGGTGAACATCCTTCAGGCGGAGGGGCGGAATTGTCTCTACCCGCACCGACATATCCTGATCGCTGAGCAAGATGACGGGAACCTGATACTTTTCAGCCAGATTGAAGGCATTGATGGTTTGATAGAAACAATCTTCTACCGATATAGGGGCGACGACAATACGAGGGGCTTCGTCGTTGCCGCCATAGACGGCCAGGCGCAGGTCGCCCTGGGCTACTTTCGTTGGCATCCCGGTGCTAGGGCCGGCTCGCTGCACGTCCACGATGACCACGGGGGTCTCGGTCATGCTGGCGTGGCCCAGCAACTCTACCATCAGTGCCAGGCCGGGGCCGGAGGTGGCGGTCATAGCCTGCTCGCCTGTGAACGACGCTCCGATTGCCATCGCCAGAGCCGCCATCTCGTCTTCCGCCTGGATCATCGTGCCGCCGAGTTTGGGAAACTGAGCGGCCAGGAATTCCATAATATCCGATGCCGGGGTGATGGGATAACCGGCGTAGAACTTGCACCCCGCAGTGATGACACCTAACGACAATGCCTGGTTACCGGAGATCACCAGCCGGTCGCCTTCGGTCGCCTCACGTCCCTTCAGGTGGAAAGGCGATTCGCGGCTAATGTGCTCCTCAACGTACTTGTAGCCTGTCTCTAGCGCTTGCAGGTTCTGGCGCAACAACTCGCCGCCCTTACGTCCCAGTTGCCGTTCCACTACTTTTTGCGCGCGCTCGTACGGCAGGTCAAAGAGCTTCACCAGCGCGCCGATAGCAACGATGTTTTTGCCGCGCACAAAACTGATAGACTTCGCCAGTTCGTTGAGGGGCAGGCCGTATTGGGCGGTGCCATTCTGGGGCGTGGGGGGAGTCAGTTCATCGGAGTTAAAGACCAGAATGCCGCCGGGCTTCAGCAAATGGGCGTGATTCTCGTAGGCTTCCTGGTTGAAGGCCAAGAGCATGTCCAACTCGTCGCCCTGAGAAAAAACGGAGTTCTGAGACGCCCGCACCTGAAACATGACGTGGCCGCCTTTGATCTCGGCGGGTATGGTGCGAACTGTGTACACTTCCAGACCGGCGAAGGCAGCGATGCGGGCAAACACCTCGCCAGTGGTGACGATCCCCTCACCCGATTCTCCACCGATACGAATGACCAGATCATTGTCCATTCTTTGCATATCTTAGACTCCTAATTTCTTGTGCCCTGCACCGGACCCTACCAGCATTAGGGGGCGGTGCGATTAAATAGAAAAGGAGCGAGCGCTCTGTACGCTATCTCCTTTTCACCTTTGCCTGATTGACGGGAGAAAGCCTAGGTTGGGGGGAAGGGATGCCCTCAGGCTTGAGGATCCCCACCTGGGGTACTCGCTGGAAGACCGATGCGTCGTGCGGTGCTTTCCGCAAGGAGCGGGTCAGATCCAGACCGGAATAGTGGAGCCCTTTGTGCATCCCGCCCTTCCAATCCGGCGCTCTACTTACATCATACACCTTACCGTCGTAAGCGATGTAAGCAGGCTGCCCATGCTGGCCGTCATACCGCCGCAATTCGTCTTCGGTGAACACAGGCCAGCCGGTGGTCATCATCCCTCGCGTTCAGAACACAGATACAACAGCCACGGCAAGCCCACGGGAAACCGTGTCTGACGTGGCATCGCTTCGCCCATTATAAACTTGATGCGCGGCTCGTGTCAAAAAATCGGATGGGGCTCATCATAATCATTGTTATAGGCCCTTCATGAGAGAAATCCATCCCGCGTAGGCGAACACGCCGCTCATGACGACGAGAAAGAGGCCACAGACCAGGAGGATGGCGCGATAAGTTCGTTCGCCCAACCAGGTGCGACCCGTGGCCGTCGCCCAGCCCAGACCGGCCATCCAGGCCAGGTCGGTTGTCCAATGCGCAAGGAGATAGAACAGACCCAGCGCCGCCAATCCTGCTGAGGATACGCTCACGATGTAGCGCGTCCCCACAGTAGCCCACCACAGCGACCAATAGGGGTTGGATAGGCTGAGCAGGATGCCTGCGGCAATGGGGCCCAGGCTCATTACCGCAGTTGGCTTGCTGTGCTGTGCCTGCGCGAGGGACAACTCTCCGCGCCACGCGCCTACGGCCAGCCCGTATCCCATCCACAGAAGGAATGCGCCTCCTCCTATGCCGATGATACCGCCTACCAGGGGCTGGCGAAGCCATGTGCCGAGACCGTAGGCCAGAGCGAGAACCAGGAGCCCTTCAACGATGCCGTGACCGAGGGCTAACCTTGCCCCGTTCCATCGCTTCCCTCGTGCCCCTTCCACGATGGCGAGGGTCGTGAGAGGGCCCGGTGAGAGGGCCCCCGACAGGCTGATGATCCAAAACGTGATGCCCAACCCAAGTAATGAGGTCATTTATCTAGGACCCTTTATCGTAGTTTCTGTGCCGTCGCTTCGCACATAATGGCAAGGCCCAACGGCAGGGCCTTCTCATCAAAATCAAAGTGAGGGTTGTGGTGAGGATACTTCAAGCCCCGCTCTTCATTCATTGAGCCGATGAAGAAGAAACACCCTGGCACACGCTGAAGAAACTCTGCCATGTCCTCTGAGACCATCAGAGGTCCGCCTCCGGTCACGTTCTCCGCGCCCAGGATGTCCTCTGCCACTGTTGCGATGTGCGCCGTGGCCTTGTCATCGTTCACCACTGGCGGAGCGATGGAAAGCCATTCTACCTCGCCCGTGGCGCCGAACGTGCTGGCAACGCCCCTGGTGACGGCTTCTATTCGCTCTATCATCGTCTGTCTGACATCGGCTTTGAAGGAGCGGAACCCACCCACCATTTCTGCGGTCTCGGCGATGATGTTGTATGCTTGACCTGCCTGGAACTTGCCGATGGTCAGGACGGCGGTCTGCGCCGGGTCCACGTTACGGCTGACGATAGTTTGCAGAGCGATCACCAGGTGCGCGCCGACAACAACGGTATCTATCGTCTCGTGGGGGAGCGCGCCGTGACCGCCGCGACCGCGCACCCGCAGGATGAACTTGTCCGAGGCAGCCATGAGGCGTCCGGCCTGGACGATGGCGCGCCCCACCGGCAGCGTGTTCCACAGGTGGAGTCCGAAGGCGACGTCAGGCCGTGGGGATTCTAAAGCGCCGTCGTTGATCATCGCCAGCGCGCCCCCCAGCCCTTCTTCGGCAGGTTGGAAGACGAACTTCACCCGCCCGGCTAGTTCGGCGCGGTGGCGCGTCAGAAGCGTAGAGACGCCGAGGCCGATGGCCGTATGCCCATCGTGGCCGCAGGCGTGCATGACGCCCGGATTGTGTGAGATATAGTCGGTCTGGTTCGCCTCCACGATGGGCAGCGCGTCCATATCAAAGCGCAGCATCACCGTTGGGCCGGGGCGGCTTCCCTCCAGAATGGCGACGACGCCGGTGCGCCCGATGCCTTGCGTCACCTCTAACCCCAGGTCGTGCAGATGTCGGGCAACAATTCCTGCTGTACGCACTTCCTCAAAACCCAATTCGGGATGACGATGGAAGTCACGACGCCAATTCACCAGTTGAGGCATCAGATCTTGTGCTTCTTGTAGAAAACCTGCCATGCTTATCTCCTTGCGCTACGAGCGCATCTACGGACGGCGGAAAGCGGCCAGGTAGGCCGGATGCGGCTTCAGCCGGTTGCAGAGGGTTCGCGGCCAGTGCGGCGAATAGGACTCCCACAAAGGCTGAAAACCAGCCGAATGTAAAAGGTTGCGGATTGCATCGCCCGATGGCCGATAGACGTGGGTCACATCGCGGGCGTAACTCCGGGCATAAAACCAGGCACTCAAAAGATTGTTAATCGTTGGCAAATGGATGACGAAAAGACCGCCCGGAGCCAGACGGTCGTGAATCACGCGCGCTGCGACCTCCGGCTGCGACAGATGTTCCAAGACATTGACGGCGAGGACAACCTGAAAGGGGCCGGGGAAGGGGAGCCTCTCTTGCACGTCGGCCACGGCGACGTGAGCATCGCGCAGGCGCGCCTGGGCTTTCTCTGTTGCGTGGGAAGAGATGTCGGTGCCGTAGAGGGTGAAATGGCCGCGGAAGTGCTCTAACAGATAGCCGTAGCCGCAGCCGATGTCCAACAGCGAGCCGCCGCGCGCCGTCTGCGGCCCGAAGGTGCGGACGAGGTGCGCTACGCGGCGGTCTCGCGCGCGGTCGGCCCAGGTCTGATTAGGTATCTTGCCGTAGAGGCTCGCGAAATAGGTCGCGTCGTACGATTCAGCCGTAGGCATGAGCCTATCTTTCTACCAAAGTCCTTTGCCGCCGACTCCGCCCAACCCGGCACGGATGGCCTCGGCCCACGCCGGCATCACGTCGGCACAGGCACGAATCATGCCGAAACAACCAGCGAGCATCTGGTCGCCGTGAGGTACGGCAAAATAGACGGGGAGGCACGAGCCGCGCAACATGGCTCGTCGCGGTCCGATGACGGCGAGAAAATGTAGTTCGCCAGGACGTTTATCACGTATGAGCGCGCCGTGGCCCATCTCCGCAAAGACGCGCTCGTGGGTGATGGTGCCCGCGGCCAGTTCGCTCAGCCATCTCTCCAGGTTGACCTGGTTCAGAAAGCCCGTGTGGTGCTCAAACAGGGCAGCAACGCGGCCTTCGCAGAAGCGAAAGGCGAGCGTGTGGAAGTTCCCCACGTTGACGATGAGGGTGTCGGGCTCTGCCCGCACGCGTGGGTCTTCCAGCGCGCCCAGCACTGCCGCGGGCGCGGTGTCCATCACCACCTGCGGCAAATCGGTCTGCCTTTGGACAGTAGCGGCCACGGCGCGCAGGCGCGTCATGATGGGCGGGATGCAGTCAGCAGGGAAGGCAAAGGTGGACAGGCGATCATCCACGGCCAGGCGGTCGGCCAGGTAGTTGAGGCGGAACAAGCGGTCGCTCACGTCGGAGGGCGCGTTGCCGTGGTCAAAGACGCCGACGACCAGCCCATCTATCTCCAACGGTGCGCCGAAAGCCGCGAAGGCCCCGCGTATCGCGTCCAGGTGGAAATCTCGCAGTTCCACGCGGGCCACGTCGCGCAGGGCAGCGGCCTCGTCCTCGCCGACGATCTCAATGCCCATGTCGTGCCGCACGCGCTCCAGGTCGTCGTTGAAACTGCGCGCCGCGTCGGGTGTGGCATAGACGGGCAGCCCTGCCCGTCTGTGGTTTTCGGTTGCCCACGCCGACGGTCCACCCCCCATGATGACGCCAGTGAGAAGGAGGGGGCTCCGCTCCGCCGTGGCCCGGCGCACTTGCTCGGCCACCAGCAAGGTGGGCGAGGGCATGACGAGTTTCAGATAGTTTTCCGGTTCTCGCTCGCTATCAAACAACAGGATGTCCTGCGTCCCCGTGCCGACATCTACCGCCAAGATACGCATTCTTAGTTACCTTATCCACAGCAAGCCAGGAATTAAACCACAGAGAGTGCAGAGGCAAATCAGCGTTTCTCAACCGTCTCTGCGCACTCTGTGGTAAATCGTCATCTAATCGGCCAAGCCCTCACGGGGCTCATCAGCGCGCCTCTCAGCCGGGGCGGAAGACCGGCACGCCATCGTCCGGCGGCGCAACGACCACCGGGTCGCGGCGCAAGCGCAGCCCTATCTCCAACGCCACCGTATTGAGCGATTCTTTATTCAGACCCATGCCCACCCAGCGTACCAGGCCACCGCCATCCACCAGGATCAGCGTGGGGACGGTGTGAATGCCGTAGGCACGGGAGGCAGTATTGTTGCGATCCAACAGCATGGGGAAGCGCACCGCCAGGCTTTGGACGTAGGCGGCGGTAGGTTCCGCCGGGTCCTGAGAAATCCCCCAGAGGGCGAAGCCCGGCCCCGTGTAGGCGTCGCTCAACCGTTGCAGGTAGGGGAGCACTAAGGGCGTGGTAGGGCAGCCGGTATGAAAGAAGATGAGGAGCCGCCATTGACCTGATTCCCCATTGCCCTGGGTGTATGTCTGACCATCCAGCCCGCTCAACCGGAAGGACGGCGCGAGCCGGTCAGAGGCGACGAGGGGTGCCATCTTCTGCCACCATCAGGAGCACGCTTTGGCCGCCGCGACGCGGGCTCAGATGCGTCTGGCCGTCAGCATGATAGGAACTGCGCACCAGTGCTCCCGACTCCACCCACCTGAAACCACGTATCAGACCCTCATCCTTCAAGCGGGCAAACTCCTCCGGCGTGTAGTATCGCTCTATGGGGAGATGGTGGCGCGACGGTTGCAGGTATTGGCCGATGGTCAGGATATCGCATTCCATCCGGCGCAGGTCATCCATCACCCGCAACAGTTCATCCCACGTCTCGCCCAGGCCCACCATAACGCCCGATTTTGTGATCGCACCCGCATCAAACTCCTTGGCGCGGCGGATGACCTCCAAGGAACGCTGGTAGCGCGCCTGGGGCCGCACGCGGCGATAGAGGCGAGGCACGGTCTCGGTGTTGTGGTTCAAGATCTCCGGATGCTCGTCCATCACCGTTTTCAGCGCGCCGGGGTCGCCTTTGAAGTCGGGAATCAGCACCTCAATCGTGCAGTTGGGAAGGCGGACGCGAATCTGCCGAATCGTCTCGGCGAAAACCCACGCGCCGCCGTCCGGGAGTTCATCCCGGTTGACGGAAGTGAGGACCACGTGGCGCAGGCTCATGCGCGCAACGGCATCCGCCACCCGCACCGGCTCGTGGGTATCCAGCGCGGCGGGACGCCCCCGTTGGATGTTGCAGAAGCCGCAACTGCGGGTACAGATGTCGCCTAAGAGGAGAAAAGTGGCCGTGCCGCGCCCCCAGCATTCGCCGATGTTGGGGCAGCCCGCCTCCTCGCAGACGGTGTGCAGCGTCAAACCGCGCATTAGATCCTTAAGATGGCGGTAGTTCGGGCTATCGGGCGCACGCACCCGTAGCCATTCCGGGCGACGCCCGGTTGTCAGGGCCTCTTCCTTACGCCGCGCCCGCTGCGGTAGCGGGCCGGGGATCGTCTCCAACAACGGTATCTCTTGATTCATCTCCCTACCTATCAACGCCGACTCAGATGTGAATTGATTTGCCTTCTACGCCTAATGCCGCTTCCATCAATGCCTCGGAAAGTGTCGGGTGCGCGTGAACCGTATGCCCGATTTCGCTGACCGTGAATTCCCACGTGCGGGCCAGGGTGAACTCCGGCAGCAGTTCTGTCACCTCCGGCCCGATCATGTGCACGCCGAGGATTTCGCCGTACTTCGCGTCGGCGATGACCTTCACGAATCCCTCCCGCTCTGCCATCGCCAACGCCTTGCCGTTAGGTTGGAAGGGGAACTTGCCTACCTTAATCTGATACCCCTTCTCCTTTGCCTGCGCCTCGGTCAGACCCAGGGAGGCGATCTGCGGCTGGCAATAGACGCAGCGCGGCATGAAGGTGTAGTCTTCAATGGGGCGCGTCTCGTGTCCGGCGATAACCTCCGCAGCCACGATCCCCTGGTGCTCGGCCACGTGGGCCAGTGCCATCTTGCCCGTGACGTCGCCGATGGCATAGACACCCTTGACGTTGGTGCGGAGGTAGCCATCTACCTGAATCCAGCCCTTCTGCGTGGCGACGCCGACGGCTTCCAGCCCCAGGTTCTCGCTGTTCGGTTGGACGCTAACGGCGACGAGCACCTGGTCTGCCACGAAGGTTTCCGTGCCCGCGCTCCCCGTCGCCTGCACCTTCACTTCCTCTCCCTGCACCTCCACACCATCCACTTTCATCCCCGCGCGCAGTTGCGTCCCCTGGCGTTTCATCGCGCGTTCCAATTCGGCGCTTACCTCTTCGTCTTCTAAAGGCACGGCGCGCGGCATCATCTCTAACACCGTCACCTCGCTGCCGTAGGAGCGAAAGACGTAGGCGAACTCCACGCCGATGGGCCCCGCGCCGACAATAACGATGCGCTTGGGGACGGTGGTCTGCGCCAGCGCGTGGTGGTAGGTGAGGACGCGCTGGCCGTCGGCCTGCAAGCCGGGAAAGAGGCGGGCGCGCGCGCCTGTGGCTAGGATAATCCCTTTGCTTGCCTCCAACACCTGGCCGCCGGGGCCTACCTCTACGGTGGTGGCCGAGCGCAATCGCCCTTCGCCAGTGACGTGTTCAATCTGGTTCTTCTTGAGCAGGAAACCAACGCCCTTGCTCAAGCGGTCGGCCACCTGGCGGCTCCGCTTCTGGGCTACTGCATAGTCAACCTTGGGCGGCGCATCAAAGGTGATGCCGAACTCGTTTCCTCGCTTCATCAGGTTTATGACTTCCGCGTTGCGCAGGAGCGCCTTGGTAGGGATGCACCCCCAATTGAGGCAGATGCCGCCCAGGTGCTCCCGCTCTACGACGGCGGTTTTGAGGCCCAACTGCGCGGCGCGGATGGCCGCGACGTAGCCGCCGGGCCCTGCTCCGATCACAATCACATCGTAAGATGTCGTAGCCAAAGGGTGCTCCTTGATGGGTTAGTTGAGTTCTACGGTCTGCTCCCGTAAGTATCGTATAGAACCGCGAAGATTGCAAAAAGGGGCCGTGCGCTGTTCAGAAGACCACGAGACGCTCCAGGATCCGCTGAATGAGCCATAAGGCTACTGGCAGCAGGATTGGCAATACCAGAACTGAGAGGACGCCTCTGAACGTTCCTGGCTGCCAGGGCCAGGTTGGAATCTTCGCGATATCGTCGCGCAGGACAATCAGGCTCGCGATCCCTTTGTTCAGCCCGTCCATACTTGCCAAATCGCCTGCATCCAGACGGCGGTATAATTCAGCGGATGCCGCGTCCAATCGCCGGTTGGCGTCCGCTGTCAAACGTTTCTTCTCTCGCGCCAGCATCTGGTGCATGCGCATCAACGGCGCGACGAAAGTCACCAGTGCTAACCCTTGAACGCCGAGAATAGTCGTAATAACCGGAGCCTGCCGCAGCACCACCCGGGGCTCTACAACGATCCCAACGTACAAGATGAGCAGGAAGCCGACACTCGTGCGCGCGGTCAGGTTGGACAGGGCGTACACCGGTTCCAGTTGGTACAGGTTGATATGCGCTACCGCAGCATATATCCGGTGTACCATGACCAGTTGCCGTACAGTGTGATAAAGAAAGGTCACCACAAATATATTTTGACCCAAGCTCATTCCGAGCACCAGGAAGTCGCTTCGTAACGAGAAACGCAACCCAGCTCGTGTCGCGGATTCAGTCAGGAGGAAGAAGCCCATGAGTCCGAGGCCTAGACCTATGGCAACAACTCCCAGCCACAATGTCCTGTGCGCCGGCATAATGGTGAATTCGTGACGTAGTCTAGAATACTCTACTTCGTTGAGCGCTAACTCAGAGCGGAATGCATCAAGAGCAATGCCTGCTGTTCTGTCCAGGTAATGCATGAGGGCTAGGCAATAAAAGCCGACGGTCACACCAAATGACCGCACCAAGTCGAGCGTACCAACTGCCCGCGCCGTCTCCAGCCAACGCATTGTATTCACCAGCAGGATTGACACCACAGTAAGACTTAGGTAGAAGGCCCAGGCCGGTATGGGTAGCCGGTCTACCCAATTCATCAAGCGGTCAAGCCAACTGGGTGGATATGGCGTCGCAGAATCGTCGCTTTCGCGCGCCGGTTGTGTGCGCGCCAGGTCTGTTGCCATCTATGTCGCTCTTTGTGCTTCTAATAAGCGCCGTACTTCCTGACCAACTCCATCACGCGCTGGTATTGCGCCAGGGAAACGTTGTTCGGTATAGAGTGGTCAGAATGATAGACGTAGCCGCCGCCCTTCTTGGCGACCGGGATCTTGGCCGCAATCTCGCGCTCAATAGCGGTCGGGTCTTCGGCGTTCATGGCGCGCACATCAATCCCACCCATGAAAGCCAGATGGTCACCATACTCCCGCTTCAGTTCCACCAGGTCCATCCCGGCCTTCACTTCTAACGGTTGCAAACACTCCAGGCCGATGTCCACTAAATCGGGTAGGAGCGCCATCACGTTGCCGCAGGAGTGGAGAATGATCGGCATGTCGTGCGCATGGAAGAAGTCATACATTCGTTTGTCCGACGGTTTGAAGACCTGACGGTAGGTGCGCGGTGAGAAGAGAGACGACTTACGGTAGCCCATGTCTTCGTAGAGGAAGGCCCCATCAAATTGGAATCCTTCGGCCATCATGATCTTTGCCATCTCAATGGCTAGGTCGGCGTGGGTCTCCACGATGTCACGGATCCAATCCGGGTCGGTCAAGAGGAGCACGAGCAGTTCGTCCGAGCGCATGTAGGCCTGGCAGAGATCATAGCCGAGGATGCCGCCGAAGGTGATGAACTTGTGGTCATAGCGGGCTTTCTCGTAGGCCGCACGGGCAGTTACCCAATCTACCCGCGTGTAGGAGGGCCGAAGCCGTTTCTTGACAGCCTCCCAGTCCTGGCGAGTCTTTAATCCATAGTCAACGATTTCAGGGGTCGTAGAGCGATCCCGATGGTTCCGGCGGATGCCCCCGTAGGAAGTCGTCTCTGTGATGTACTCGTCGGTGCGTTCCAAGACGCGCACGGGGAGCATGGGGCTCAGGTCGGCGCCCAGTTGCACGACTTCAAAACCGAAGAACTCATCCACACTGACGTTTTGCGGCAGGCCCTCGTTGTGCCAGCGGTCCACCGTGGCCCCCCAGGGGCTATCCTGGATAGGGATGCGATCCGCCTCTTTGTGTTGGAGCGCCAGACGCACGCGCTCTTGGGCTGTCATAGTTGGCATGGGTGCTTTATCCCTTCTGTTGTGATTCATCCGGTTCTGCCACGCGCACGAAGACCCGGTGGATGCCATCACTCCCGTCCGGGTAGGTGCCCGCCAGAGAGCCGCCGGCCAGCAGTTTCTGTGTGTTGCCGGCGTTGTCCGTGGCGCGGGCCTGGATATAGACGGCCCCCGGCTTATCCAGCAGCCAGGTTGTGCTCCACAGAGTCCATACCAGGTTGCGCGTCGCCGCCGGGCCGCGCACCAGTTCGGGCTCTTTCCAGGTTACGCCATCGTCCGCACTAACCTCAACCTTGCTCACGCCGACCTCGTTGGCGAATGCCCGCCCGGCGAGGGTGATCACTTGCCCCAGCGTGAGCACGGTCATCGGCTCAATACTCTCAACCTGGCTGTTGATCTTGATGCGGGCTTCCGCCGACCAGCCATCTTGCAGTTCCCAGTAGCCAGCGCGGTGCCCTTGAATGAGACTAATTTTGGTAATCCATTTGGGTTGTTTCATGCCATATCGGCCCGGCCATAACGCCCGCAAGGGCGCGCCGTGGTTTGACGGCAGCGGCTCGCCATTCATTTCATAAACCAACAATGAATTCTCATCAAGCCCTAACAACAACGGGATGCTGGTGTAGTAGTTGTCAAAAGACTCTATGTACACCTCATCAATGTCCGGCTTCAATCCAGCCATGTCCAGTATCGTCTTCAGACGGACGCCCTTCCATACCGCATTACCGATCAGGCTGCCGCCGATGGGGTTGGAGATACATTCCAACGTCCGCATCTCAGTCACCGATGGCAGCGCACGAATGTCATCCAACGAGAGGCTGAGCGGGCGCTCTACCAGGCCCTTCACCTCCAGCCGCCACGCTGCGATGTCCACCTGCGGATCCTCTATCTGATAGAAAACGGTGTAGAAATACTTGTTAGGCGTGATCCGCATCCCCTCAACCACGGGTGCTGTAGGTCTGGGAGTTGGAGGCGGAGAACTTGTCGCAGCCGGCAGGGTAGGCGTGGCTTGCGCAGCCATCGTTGGCGTCGGTGCAGGTGTCTGGCCGCGACAGGCCGCGAGGACGGCGGTTCCCAGCCCCAGGATCAGGCCGCTCTGCAGAAGTTGGCGGCGCGTCAACCTCCTTTTCTGATGTGCTAATGTGCTTCTTCCCATAATATCATTCCCCCGTTCGTTTCCCCGCTATAACCCACGACCCAAAACCAGATGCACTCCTACGCTGCTCAGTTTTCCAGATATGCCTTGACCGCTGCGAGAAACGCATCGCCTACGGCCCCGTCCATGATGCGATGGTCAAAGGTCAGGCTCAGGTAGCACATAGGCCGGATGGCGATGGCGTCGTTGAGGGCGACAGGGCGCTTCACGATAGCGCCCGCGCCCAAGATGGCGGCAGTGGGCTGGTTGATGATCGGCGTCGCGAAGAGGCTACCGGCGACGCCGTGA
>JADYZS010000043.1 GCA_020853075.1 Anaerolineae bacterium
AGAATAGAGGGGATCACTTCAGGGCCGGCTTTCTCTTCCGCATACTCTAACAAGGTCTGGGCCTCTACCAGGGCAAGGCTGAAATCGCGGCTGGAACGCATCAGACGATAAGGCGGCCAGAGAGCGGCCAGAGGCAACAGGTCATCCTCGCGCATCGCCTGGCGGATTCGCTCCTTTACCGCATCCGGCCCCGACGCCCCGCCGCCAGGAACCAGTTTCGCCACTTGCCATTCTACGACCGAGTTCAGCATCAGCCAGCTAGTGTCCGTTCGTGATCTCTGGGTGAGCCCTGCCCGGCTCACCGCGCTCGCTAACGCCAAATTGTAGGCCACAGAATAGCGCAGCGTGTCATCCAGGTGACCGTCTTCGCGGTAGCCTGAAAGAAAAGGGGAAGGTAGGCCGAAACGGCCTCCCCTTATATCTATGGTACGTCCATCCTCTTCGGTGCGAAACTCCAAAACGATGGGAGTAGGCCAGGGTTGAGCGCCAAGATCTCGCAGGATCTGACTGTATGCGACCTCAGCCCACATCGCCAAGGCGTTGACGAGGTTTTCCTCACGCTCGTGGTAGATGAAAAGGAGATGGCTGGTCTTGCGGGTGCGCGCCTCACCCCAGAACCGCGCGTCCGGCAAGGTGCGTCGCCACAGGCCTTCCACCAGCCGGTAGAATTGCATGCGGCGATAGGGCTCGCCGGCGCGCGTGAACGCGACCTCGGCCCAGGCACGATCTTCTAACAGTTCCAGGTTGGTGATGCGCAAAGGTTGTTCGGCATCCACCGGATCGGTGGCGCGCAAGAGCGCCTCGTTTTGCATGCGCTCAAAGAAATCCCACGACTCCTGCGCTGGTTCCGTGTCCTGCAAAGATTGGTAGAGTTCGCGGTCGCCACGGGCCAACGCCTGCGACTCGGTGCGGACAACGGCTTCTATGTCTGCCCGCGCGGCACTAAGGCCGCGATGAGACATGAACCAGACGGCGCCGCTCACTCCCGCAGAAATGGAGAGGATAAACAGGAGGGCTACTCCCAAGAAGCGAGGAAACTTCCGTGGGCGCGATTCCTGCGGCGGGACGACCTGCGCGTACCTCCCGGTAGGACGTTGCTGCTTGTCGGTCTCATCTTCGAGCCAATGAAACTCCGGTGTCATGAATCAACTCCCTGTAGCCACCTCAACCTTTGCGTACCGTCACGTCTCCCCCCCAGACGCGCTCCACTCTGCCATCGGCGCGGCGCAGCAAGAGCGCTCCCTCTGCATCTACGCCGGTCGCGCGCCCTTCCAGGAACCGGCTGCCCTGGCTCACCTGCACTTCCTGACCTACGGTGACCAAACGCGCTGCCCAAGCCTGATGCGGTGAGACCCCTTCCCGCAGGCGGCGATAATGGGCTTCCCAGTGGCCCAGTACCGCCAGAAGAAGGCCCAGGCGATCCGTAGGATGGCCCAAGGCAGCAAGAAGGCTGGTCGCGGGCGAGATCAGCGGCGGCAGCGTAGCCACGTCCAGGTTGACGTTGAGGCCCACCCCCACCACCGCGTAGAACAACCGCTCGCCTTCGGTCTCCAACTCTGTCAGGATACCGCCTAGCTTGCCTCCCTTCCACACCACGTCGTTGGGCCACTTCAAGGCCACGTCCAGCCCTGTCTGCGACCGGATGGCGTCAGCCGCGGCGAGTCCCGCGCACATGGTCAGCTGTTGAGCCTGAGCGGGAGCCAGAGGAGGACGGAAGAGGAGAGAGAAAAGGAGGGAAGTGCCAGAGGGAGCCCACCAGGAGCGCTGCAAACGTCCGCGGCCTGTGGTCTGTTCATCCGCGATAACCAGCGTCCCTTCGGGCGCGCCCGCAGAAGCCAAACGGCGCGCTTCGTCGTTGGTGGAACCGATGCTTGGATAGTAGTGAATCTGACGACCTAAGAGCGCGCCGGAGGGTAGGCCAGCGGCGATGCGCTTGGTGGATAGGTTGTCCATACGACCCTCTGTGGGGGCAAGGGTACAATAAAAAGAGAGAGTTGTCAAGCAAGAATCACTACTTTTTTAATACGATTCCTATACTATTTCTCGTTGACAGATTGACCGATGGGGCGTACAATGGGCGGAGCAGATGCTTGTGAGACAGAGCAGGGTGTACGGGTGCGCCGAGCACGACGACGCTAACATCACACTACCTCCTCGTATTCACAGGAGACACCAATCTACATGGAATCTCTTCTCGTTAACACGCCCTCTCGCCGCCAGCCCGATTTCGGTCGCCTCCTGAAGGTCCTTCGCCGCGACGGCCTGCCGGATCGCGTGCCGTTCATTGAACTCTTTGCCGACGCCGAGATCCTTGCCGCGGCCCTGGACGAGAAGCCGATCTACGCGGCCTCCGCCGATGATTATGAGGCGCGCAAGGCCCACCTGCGGCAGCGCATCCGCTTCTGCCGGACTTTAGGATACGACTACGTATGGGCCGGGGCCTATATCCCCTTCTCCCGTTCCCTGTTGCGCTCCGACGACACCGCGCCGCTGGCGAAACCGGCACGCCAATGGGTGAACGAGTCCGCAGGGATGATCGCTTCGCTAGCAGACTTTGAAGCGTACCTCTGGCCCGCGCCGGAGAGCGTTGATTATTATGACCTGGAGTTCATCTCAGAGCACCTGCCGGAGGGGATGCAGATCATCGCCATCACGTCCGGCGTCCTGGAATGGGTGATGTGGCTGATGGGCTATGCGCCCTTCGCCCTGGCGCTGTATGACCAGCCGGACCTGGTGGAGGCGATGTTCCAACACATCGGCGACCTCTTCGCTACGGTCTATGAGGCCACGTGCGATATGCCTGACGTGGGCGCGTTATTTATCGGCGACGACATGGGGCATCGCAGCGGCACAATGATCCATCCTGACCATCTACGCCATTACGTCTTTCCACGGCAGCGGCGGCTGGCAGAGATCGCCCACGCGCACGGCCTCCCCTTTCTGCTCCACGCCTGTGGTAACCTACATGCAGTGATGGATGACCTGATTGGCACCGTGGGGATTGACGGCAAGCACTCTTTTGAGGATACCTACCTGCCGGTCGCCGAGGCCAAACGCCTCTACGGCGACCGCATTGCGATCTTGGGCGGTGTGGACGTGGATTACCTGGTACGCCACGAGGAAGACGAGGTGCGCGCCTACACCCGACACGTGCTGGAGGCCTGCATGACCGGCGGTGGCTATGCCCTCGGCACCGGCAACAGTGTCGCCAATTACATCCCTATCCGCAACTATATGGCGATGCTGGACGAAGGGATGAAGGTGGGTATTTACTGATGATGACTCCCCGCGAGCGCATCCTGGCCGCCATTCGCCACCGGCCCGTGGACAGGCTCCCCACCGATATGTGGGCCACGCCCGAAGTGCAGGATAAACTCTATGCCTACCTGGGCGTGGACAACGTGATAGACTTGTACAACCGGCTGGGCATAGACGGCATCATGGGCATCAGGCCGCCCTACGTCGGCCCGAAATTGCGAGAGGACGGCGACTATCGGATAGACGAATGGGGCATGGGCTACCGCCCGCAGGCCTACGCTACCGGGGTCTATTCGGAGCAAGTCTATTACCCACTGGCCGATGCCAAGACCATCAAAGATTTAGAAGCCTATCGTTGGCCTTCCCCCGACTGGTACGACTACTCGGCCTTGCCCCAACTGGCCGCGCAGTACCCCAACCGGGCTATCATGTGCGGCTACACGGCGATTTTCTATTATCACAACAAGTTGCGCGGCCTGGAGCTCTCGCTGACAGACCCCTTTCTGCAGCCCGAATTCACCCATCACCTCATCGGACGGCTTTCCGATTTCTTCACCGAATACCATCGCCGCTGTTTTGAGGCCGGGCGCGGCGTGATAAACATCACCCAGGTCACCGACGATTTCGGCCATCAGAGCGGTTTGTTGATTAACCCTAAGACCTTTGCCCGTTTCTACCGCGCTCCCATGCAGCGGGCGATTGACCTGGCGAAATCGTACGGCCTCATCGTCTTCCACCACGACGATGGCGACGTCCGCCCGTTGTTGCCCACGTTAGCCGAGATGGGGATTGACGTCCTCAATCCGATACAATGGCGCTGTGGCGATTGGGATCTGGAGGCGTTGAAAACCGGATTCGGCGAGCGGCTCTGTTTTCACGGCGCGGTGGATAACCAGGAGACGCTTCCCTTTGGCACGCCGGAGGACGTGCGCGCGGAAGCGAGAAGATTAGTGGAAGCGCTTGGCCGCGACGGCACGGGGTACATCATCGCACCGTGCCATAACTTGCAACCCCATACATCGTTGGAGAATATCATCGCGCTCTACGAGGCGGCGCGGGAATACGGCACGCTCATATCTCCTAACCGGTAAGCGAGGTGCTATCACATCATGGATGCTGTCGTGCTGGATCAGTTTCCCTTCCAGATAGACTTTGGGCATCTTCAGCAAAGGCTGCGTATCAAAGAGGGAAGCGAACACATTGGGGAACTCAAAGATCTGGTGGCCCAGGCCGAGACCGTCGGCAGACCAAAGGCACTCTACAAGATGGTCTTCGTGGAGGACAAAGGTGACGACTACGTCGTGGCAGGCAGCGTCATCTTTACCAGCCGCGTGCTGCGGGTGAATCTGGCATCGTCGTACCGGATTTTCGCGTATCTGGCGACGTGCGGCACAGAGTTGGAGGTGTGGGCCGCCTCTCTGGAGGATCTGCTGCACCAGTATTGGGCGAACGTCATGATGGAGATGGCCCTGCGTAGTGCCTTCTCTGCGCTCCGCGACCACCTGGTGGATCGGTGGAACCTGGCCCGCACGGCGACGATGTCGCCGGGGTCGCTGGACGATTGGCCTCTGCCTCAGCAGCGACCTCTCTTCACGCTCCTCGGCAACACGGAAACGTCCGTCGGCGTCCGGCTGACCGACAGTTATCTGATGCTCCCCATCAAGTCGGTCTCCGGCATCCGTTTCCCCACCGAAGAGAGTTTTGAGAGTTGCCAGTTGTGCCCGCGTCCGGTCTGCCCCGGCAGACGGGCCCCTTACGACGCGACGCTGTACGAGCGGAAGTATCGCCTCGGATGAGAAGGAGCGCTTCCTTAAGAACCCTCACCCCCATCCCCCTCTCCCGCAAGGCGTTGGGAAGAACGCACCGTGTACGCCCAGCCGTACTCGGCAGGGCAAGCCGACCCCGCGGGGCGGCGTCCACAGCCGCCTGCAGGCACGCGGGGGTGAGGGGAGGTCTTCGCTATAAATCAGACGCTTGGAGACCCCACCTTCTTCTATCTACTTGATTTATATACCCCTCGGGCATCAAGAGTAGGACAGCCGATGCGTCGGGCGTGGCGGCGATGGGCGGAACGACTGCACCTCGTCCAGCCGCACCGCGACGCCGTGACGCTGGCTCGCTGCGTCCAATGCCTCGTGGGCGCACCGTTCCAACGTGGCAGGTTCCGTGTTCACCCGCGCGTTGAGCAGGAGCCGGGCAGAAGTCGCCGGGCCCGTCGCCCGCAGCGCGAAGAAGGGTTCCTCGCCCCCGCGCGTGATACTCGCCTTGCTCGCGCCCCAACTCCCATCCGGCGCAGCCAACTGCACCTTGACGTGCGCGATTTCGGCGGAAGCCGCGCGCAGTCGCTCACCAAAGACGCGTAAGAAATCCTCTATCCAGCCCTCAGGAGAGAAGGGACGCGCTGCGCGGAGGCTTCCGCGCATGTTCAGCCAGCCGAGGGCTGCTTCTGCTTCGGCATAGGTCTCGTAGTCAATGTCAAGGATAGACTGTCCCACAGGTTCGTCACTGCCCAGGTGCTCCATCCAGGCGTTCACACCTGCGCCTGTCAAAGCCGAGAGGGCCAGTACCTTGGCGCGGGGCCACAAGGCTTGCAAGCGGGCGCTCACTTTGTGCAGTTGCGCTGGTTCCGCCAAGTCTGTCTTATTGATCGCCAGGATGTCGGCCTCGGCCAGTTGTTGCAGGTAAAGATAGCCGACTGTGGAGGGGAAGGCGGAGCGGTCTGGGCTGAATAAGAATTCGTGCGCGCGGAACGGGTCAACCAGGATCGTGAGCGGCGCGAGGCGGAACTGCTGGCCGAAGTAACGTTGGATAGGGAGCACCACCGTAGCCGCGAGGTCGGTGCAACTTCCCACAGGCTCGGCCAGGATGAAATCGGGTGCGAAGTCCTGCGCCAATCTCTGGGTTGCATTGATGAGATCGTCAAAGCGGCAGCAGAAGCAGCCGCCCGCTATCTCCTCTGCCGGTAGCCCCTCCCCGCGCACCAGGGCAGTATCCACCAGCCCCTCACCCTGGTCGTTGGTGATGATGCCGACCCGCCGCCCTTGCGCCGACAGGCGGCGGGCAACCTGCAAGAGAAAGGTCGTCTTTCCCGCGCCTAGGAACCCACCCACCAACGCGATCATCGGCTGCGCCATAGCGATCTTTATGTTTTACTCCTCACGTTTTAGTTTGCGTTCCAGCCGCTCCAGCCGGTGCTCCAACTCCGCCAGGGCCAGCATGCGCGTGGGAGAAGGAGGCCAGGCGCGGGCCGTATGGAGCGCCCACTGCGTCCACGTCCGCGCGGCATTCAGGTCGGTGTCGCGCCACTCGTAGTGCTTCGCCAGTTCCACGTAGGGGGTTAAATCGTCACTCGGAAGGCTCGTAATCCAGGTTTCCCAGAGGGCCCGTGCCTCTTCGCGCCGCTCCTGGTGCTTGAGGAGAAGGCTGAGGCGAAGGAAAGTCTGACGCCGGAGCGCGTCGGGCACGTTCCCGGCCAGCGCGCGGCGATAGGCGGCTTCGGCCTCGGCCCATTGTCCTCGCTCCTCGTACCAACGGCCCAGGCTGGCAGCCTCGCTCGCGTGCAGGCGGTCGGGTGGTCCGGCAAAAGAATCGCACAGGTGGGCCGCCAAAGTGACCATAGAGAGGATGTCCTCTGCGTTGTGGTAGAAGACGCGCGCCAGTTCCCGCCCATCGCCTGTGTGGACGTAGGTGATGTAAATTTGTGGGATGAGCCAGCCAGGGATGTCGGCCTGGGTGCGCCAATGGCCCAGGATATCCTTCTCCAGATCGCCCAATGAGCGCGAGGGCAGCCGTTCTCGCCAGAGGCGGCGCGAAGGCGGTAACAGGTCCAGGTGGGGCGCACCAGCGAAGGGTGGGCGCTGCCGGGCCAGGGCGAAGCGGGTCGCCAGGAGAGGCAAGTCAAAGGCGCGCCCGTTGAAGGTCACCAGGGAACGGCGGCCATCCAGTTGCTCCGTCACCAGGTGCAGAACCGCAGCCTCCTCCGCCGGATTGCGCATGAAATACTGCCGGACGATGAAGGTGTCTCCCTCAAAAGTGCCGATGCCGACGAGGAAAGGGTAGTTGCCGGTCCCGCCCTCCAGTCCGGTCGTTTCCGTATCCACGAAGGCCGCGCGCCGGAAGTCAAAAGAGGCTAACGCCGGATCGCGATCCAGCCGCGTGACCGTCTCTGCGGGATGCGCCAGACATTCGGCCAGGGCCCGATGACCGCGCGCCTCCCCGATGAGATGCGTCTCTTCCGCCACATAGCAGACGCCGGACGGTGTCTCTACCACGCGTCCCGGAACGAGGTTCTCAACAGGATAGGGGCCGGTGGAGAGGGCGGGAGCGGGCTCCTCGCGGGCTCGCGGCTCCGGCGGGCGCAGATGCGCAGTCCCCCGTTGCACTCCCAGTCGCCGCAGGCGTTCTAATCGCTGGCGCAAATCGTCGGACATTGCTGCCATTATACCACGCTCTGCCACGCGCCTCAACGCGGCGGGGCCGGGTACGCCGACTCTAAAGGTCAGGCATCCCTTTAGGATTGGGGAGCGCGCGGATATGGAAGCGACCCTACCCGCCGCGCGCCGGAAGCGTGCTACAATGATAGCAGACTCCGACAGGATGGGACGATGACCCGCGACGATCTCCTGGCCGCCTTCGGCGACGAGCATCACCGGCTTCTCTACGCTTTAGACGGGCTAGACTATAACCAGATAACCCGCGTGACGCTGCCAGACAGCGACTTCACCGTGCAGGATATCTTGGGCGATATCGTTGCGTGGGAGGAGCACGTGGCAGGTGTCATCTGCCACCTCCTCTCCAACCCGCAGGAGCCGTCCCCTCTCCTTGATCACAAGGCCTGGCGCGCGGAGCAGGTGGCTTTGTGCCGTCGCCGGCCGTTGGCCGAGGTGATGAGCCAGATGTACCGGGTGCGGCAGGAAACGTGTGCCCTCGTGGCCGAGTTGACCGACGAGCAGATGTACACCCCGCGCCAGATGTGGATATCAGACCGGGTAAAGAGCGCTTGCGGCGGGAAGCCCATCACCATCGCCGAGATCCTGGAGATGATGCTCCGAGATTGCCAGACCCACCGCCAGACTATTGAAAAATGGCAGGCAGAACGACACGCCTGATGTGGTACCCGCTCCCCCCAAGGAACCAAGACGCGCCTGACCCTCGCCAGTCTTCTCGGCACCTGGGTGGCCCGTCATCTCAACCCCTTCCTTCAGTGCCTCGCTGCCTTACAGAAACCCGCCCCAACCTGAATTCCCTTACCCTAACTCTGAACAGTTACGGCGGCAGCGCGATTTGTGGGCAGGGCGGGCGCGTGGTATAATCTGCTGGTAATCGTTCCCTCCGCTGTCGGGGGTGATGGGGGTAGGAAACCCCTCGCTCGCCGGACGCGCGAGGGATTTTTGTTTGTTAGGAGCAGGTAGGCAGGATGCAGTGGCCCGGCTATCACCTCGTCTTCTTTGATTGCGACAGCACCCTGACCCGCATAGAAGGGCTAGACGAACTGGCGCGGCTGAAAGGCGTCGCCGAGGAAGTAGCCGGCCTCACCCGTCGCGCCATGGACGGCGAGTTGCCGTTAGAGGAAGTCTATGTCCGCCGCCTCGCGCTTCTGCAACCGACCCGCCGCGACTTGCGCGCCATAGGGCACGCCTACCGGGAGAACCTGGTGGAAGATGCGCGGGCCGTTATCGCCGCGCTGCGCGCTCTGGGCCGTGCGGTCTTCATCGTTAGCGGCGGGCTCTACCTCGCCGTCGCGGGCCTGGCCCGCGTCCTCGGCATCCCAGGCAGCCACGTCCGCGCCGTGGAGGTGGAGTTTGACCAACTGGCCGGGCGCTGGTGGGATTACCAGTCCCACCGCTACGGTGGCAACCCCGACGAGCGTTACCTGGCCTTCGCCCCCACGCCGCTGGCCGAATCCCAGGGGAAGGCCGCCGTCATCCGTGAGTTGGCGGCGGGGCGTCGCCGCACGGTGCTGGTGGGCGACGGCATCACTGACCTGAACGCCCGCGCCGCGGTGGATCTCTTTATCGGCTTTGGCGGCGTCGTGTGGCGGGAGGCCGTAGTGCAGGAGGCCGGGGTCTTTCTGACAGGCCCTGGCCTGGCCGGTCTTCTCCCTCTTGTCGCTACACCTGCTGAGGTGATAAGCCTGCGAAGGACGCCCCACGAGGCCGTCTTTGCCCGCGGCCTGGATGCCCTGCGCAGCGGTGGCGTTATTCTCCGGGACGTGTCGCGGCGGATGCTGTTGCTGGAGGCGTATCGCGAGGTCGGCGTTTAACCAGGCCCCCACCCCAGGAGTCAACCATGCAACTCTTCATTCCCGGTCCCGTCACCGTCTCGCCGGAAGTCGCCGCGGCCCAGGCGCAACCGATGATCGGCCACCGCGGAAGCGACTTTGAGACCCTCTTCGCCCGCATCCAACCCAAACTGCGCCAGGTCTTTGCTACCCGCAACCGGGTCTATATCTCCACCTCGTCGGGTACGGGACTGCAAGAGGCAGCGGTGCGCAACTGCGTGGGGAGGTGTTGCCTCAACCTGGTCAACGGCGCGTTCTCCGAGCGCTGGCACGAGATCACCCCCGCCAACGGCAAAGAGGGCATCAAATTGGAAGCGCCCTGGGGGCAGGCCATCCACCCAGAGCAGGTAGAGAAGGCCCTGGCGCAGGGCGGCTTTGACGCGGTCACCGTCGTCCACAACGAAACCTCCACAGGCGTGATGAACCCGCTGGCCGAGATCGCCGCGGTGGTGCAGCGACATCCCGACGTCCTCCTCCTGGTGGATGCCGTCAGTTCCCTGGGCGGCGTGGCGATTGATTGCGATGGACCGGGGTTAGACGTCCTCCTGACCTCGTCGCAAAAGTGCCTGGGGCTACCGCCAGGGCTCGCCTTCTGCGCCGTCTCCGACCGCGCGCTGGCCCGTGCCCGCACCGTCCCGAACCGTGGCTACTACTTTGACTTCCTGGAACTGGAGAAATACCTTCTGCGCAACCAGACCCCGGCAACGCCCGCCATCTCGCTCCTTTTCGCGCTGGACGTGCAACTGGATCGGATGCTGGCCGAAGGGCTGTCGGCACGGTACGCACGCCACGCGCGCCTGGCAGCGCGGGTGCAGGGTTGGGCCGCAGAGCGATACGCCCTCTTCGCCGAGGAGGGCTACCGCTCCTTGACGGTGACAACAGTGACCAACACCCGGCAGATAGACGTGCGCGCGCTCAACCGCCACCTGCGCGCGCAAGGGATGGCTATCTCCGATGGCTACGGCAAATTAAAAGGCCAGACCTTCCGCATTGCCCACATGGGCGACACCACAGAGGCCGATATAGAACGGCTTCTGACGGCGATGGATGGATTCAAGTAAGCCGTCCATGCAGCCGTCGCCAACATAACGAGGGATGAAGATGAACCGTAGAGGCCGCAGAGTGCACGGAGATATAACACCTTGCCTCTGCGATCTCAGCGGTAAGATATTGCAGGAGGGGAGGGGTATGTACCGCATCCTGATCACCGACGACCTCTCGCCGGAGGGGCTCGCCATCCTGAAGGCGGCTCCGGACGTGCAATACGACGTCGTGAAACGGCCCCCGCGCCAGGAACTCCTGGGCCGGGTTCACGACTACGATGCCGTCATTGTCCGCAGCAGCACACCGTTGGATGCCGGCGTCTTCACCGCCGCGCCGCACTTGCGGGTGGTGGGCCGGGCCGGGGTAGGGCTAGACGGCATAGACGTACCTGCGGCCACCCACCACGGCACGCTGATTATGAACACGCCGGAGGCCAATACCCTGGCCGCGGTAGAAGCGACCCTGGCGCTGATGTTCGCCCTTTGTCGCCGTGTCCCCCAGGCCTACGCCTCGCTGCGCGCGGGCGCGTGGGAGCGGAGCAAATTCCTGGGCGTGCAATTATCCGGTAAGGTCTTGGGTGTCATCGGCCTGGGGCGCATCGGCTCCCGCGTTGCCACTCGCTGCCAGGCCCTCGGCATGGAGGTCGTCGCCTACGATCCTTATATCTCGGAAGAGGTGGCCGAACGGCTGCGGGTGGAACTGGTAGCCGAATTGGACGAACTTCTGGCCCGCAGCGACGTCATCACCGTTCACATGCCGCTGACCGAAGAAACGCGAGGGATGCTGAGTGAGGCTCAATTTGCCCGCATGAAAAACGGCGTGCGCCTCGTCAACTGCGCGCGCGGGGCAATTGTAGATGAGAAGGCGCTCTACCGTGCCCTCGTTTCCGGCAAGGTGGCGGGCGCAGCGTTAGATGTCTTCAGTGAGGAACCACCCCACAGCGAAACCTTGCGGGCGCTCCTGGCGTTGGATACCGTCGTCGCCACACCCCACATCGGCGCGAGCACCATAGAGGCACAGCAGGATGCCTCGGTGCAGATCGTGCAAGGGGTTCTGGCGGCTTTGCGCGGCGAGGGCTATCCCCACGCGGTCAACCTCCCCTTTGCCAACGGAGCGGACTACCAGGCTCTCCTGCCCTACCTGCGCCTGGCAGAGAAGGTCGGCTCGCTCCAGATGCAATTGGTACGGGGGCGCGTGGGCCGGGTTGAGGTGGACGTGCGGGGCGAGGAGATCGCGACCCAGGTGAAGGCGATCACCGTAGCCCTGCTCAAAGGGCTGCTGGAGCCGATCCTGAAGGAGACGGTGAACTACGTGAACGCACCTGCGTTGGCAGCGGAACGGGGCATCGCCGTGGCCCAGGTACACGGGGAGGAGAGCGAGGATTACCCCAACCTCATCTCTTGCCGGGTAGTCTCTACTCAGGAGACACGCCTGGTCGCGGGGAGCCTCTTCTCTCGCGCCCGGCCCCGCATCGTGCAGATAGATGAGTACCCGATGGACGTGCAGCCGGTGGGGAACGTCCTCATCATCGCCAGCCGCGACGTGCCGGGCGTCATGGGACGCATCGGCACGATCCTGGGCAACCACGATCTCAACATTGCCGAATGGCGATTGGGGCGGACTGCGCCTGGGGAGATGGAGTTGTCGTTCATCAACATGGACAGCCCCGTGCCGGATGACGTGATACGTGAGATCGCCGCCTCCGGCACGGTGATGGACGTCCGCCAGGTGGCACTGTGAGATAGAGGCCCGGTAAAGCCGGTATTTTGCTTTAGCAAAGTGAAACGGAGCAGAGACCACGCTGTTCCTGCTCCGTTTTCGCATGCGCCGCGCCAGGAGCGGCTTCAGTCGTCCGGTGTCCTGGTGGGCTCTGGAGTTCTGGTTGGCTCGCGCGTCCGGGTTGGTTCCGGAGTCTTAGTGGGCTCGCGCGTCTGGGTAGGACGCGATGTCTCGCTGGGACGCGGCGTCTCGGTGTCGTCATCGTCGGGTGTCTCGCTGGCACGCGGCGTTCTGGTGGGCTCCGGTGTCCGGGTCGGCTCGCGAGTCTGCGTAGGATGCGGTGTCTCGCTGGGCTCCGGCGTCTCGGTCTCGTCGTCATCGCCGGGTGTCTCGCTGGCAAGCGGCGTTATGGTGGGCTCCGGAGTCCGGGTCGCTTCGCGAGTCTGCGTAGGA
>JADYZS010000044.1 GCA_020853075.1 Anaerolineae bacterium
CTTCACCGACTACCTGGACGAACTGAAGCCTGTGCGCGTACGCGTAGCCAAACGGCTCTCAGAGGGCCTCACCATCCGGCTTACCCCTGAGGTCTTGGCGGAACTGCGGGCGCGGGCGGAGGTTATGGGCCTCGGCCCTACCACACTGGCGCGGATGTGGATTCTGGAGCGCTTGCATGAGCCGCGCTCAGATCGGCGGCGGGTAGCCAGCGGCCAGCCAAGGGAAAGAGCCTTAGTTTGAACAGTTAGGTAGAGAAATCAACAGGGGCGTGACGAAGTCACGCCCCTACTGCAACAAGGCTCCCCAAGCGTAGCGACGGCTAACGATTACCCAAACTCTTCACGCTGCCCACACCGTGGACTCCCTGGCTGACCCGCGGGCTGCCGTAGTATTCCACGCTGCCGACGCCGCTGATCTCAGCGTCCAACTCATCCTTCGCCCAGACGGTCGCGCTCCCCGCTCCTGAGAGCCTGACCGCAGCCTTCTGGCTCTCCAGGCTACCGGCGCGGTAACTGCCGACACCGCTGCACCGACTCTTCTGCTCCGTCACCTTCCCGGACACGTTGATGGAACCGGCGCCGGTTAACTCCACTTCCAGTTTCTCTGCCATGAGTTGGTCAAAAGTGATGTTTCCGGCCCCCGACAATCTCAGGTGGAGATGGTCTGTGGCAAGGGCAGCCGCAACCGTGCTCCCTGCGCCGGAACACTCCAGGCCGGTGAGTTTCTTCACCGTCAGGTTGAACCTGATGGACCGGCCCCCGATCACGAGCGTCGTCCAGTTCAGGATATCCAGGAGGCCGCCGTGCCGGTACCCGATGAGGAGGGTCCCGCTGCTCACCCTGGTCTCAATCTTCGGCATGATATCGTCGTCGGCTTCTACCGTCAGCGACTCGATCTCGCCCTGCCGGATGGCTAACTCGCCGAAGCCGGAGAAGACCACGCGGTCAAAATCGCTCACTTCTCTGGTCTCATAGTGTGCAGATCTGTGCTCTGCAATACGCTCGTTCATGTACCCTGCTCCTTATGATGTGTCGCTGCCTTCTACGCGCACGATCTGGATCTTGACGTTGGCGAGGAGCGCGGCCATCGCGCCCAACGCCGCGATCAGGGGCGTGAAGAAGGTCACGAGGCCGCCGATAGCCACGCCCGCGGTCAGCGGGATTTCCAGCAATGTCTCGTCTTTTGACGTCCGGATGATCAGCCGCCGCACGTTCCCCTCGGCGATCAGTTCCTTCACGCGGTCAACCACCTGGCTGCCGGAGATTTCAATCTCCTCAACCGTGGTGCGTTCCCCTTCCGGTTTGTCGTTCATCGTTCCCTCCATTACGGTACTCTTGTTTGAATTCATCGTAGTATTCCTCCTTGTCTTATATCTGCAAATAGTTTCCGGTGCGTGAGTGATCATAACCCGACCCAGCTGCGGCGGTGTGTGCGAGCGCCGAGGGGGTGCGGCATCCGACAATGGCCGGCGCCTCGCGCACGAGCTCGCCATTCTCAAGCGCGGCCACCATGAACAGAGCGTAGTCCACGCGGCGGGTCATGTTGCTCTCGAGGATGGGGTCGCCTACATGCTTTCTCCACACCGGCAAGCCCTGGCTCTCACCCTCCTCAAGATCGCTGCCGCGCACGACCGTCCAGCGGGTTGGGCTGGCAAAAATCCGCCGGCACGCTTCCACCTGGTCATCAATGTCCACGATGCGGGTGAGCCGCCCCAGCCAGCGGGCGATCTTCTCTTCGCGCTTAAAGGACTGCGGGTACACATCCTTGCCATCCCGCGTGATATGCCAGCCGCAGGAAAAGATCAGGCGCGCGCCCGGTTGGGCGTAATCTAGCACCGCCTGGGCCGTCCCCGACGCGTAGTGGTTCGCTCCCCAGGGGACCAGCACAGTGAGCACCCCGTCGCAGCCAGCGACTGCCTTCTGGATGACCTGGCGGTCGTTCGTCGCGCCGGGAATGACGGTGATGCGCCCCTTGTACGCAGCTAGTTTGCTCACGCTGCGCTCCCGACAGACGCCAACCACCTCGTAGCCCCGGTCCAGCGCGTGCTGCACCATGTAGGTACCGAGCTTCCCAGATGCCCCAACAATGCAGATTTTCATCTTTTTCTCCTTTGTTTGATTTGCCTCGTTGCGCGAATGGCTCCTACACTGTCTTGCCCGAATTGCCGCGCAGCAGCGCAATCCCCAGCCAGACATACCAGATGATCTGGCTCAAGCCAAAAACTCCGGTCAGGTCGGTCAACCCTGGGATAAGTGAGATGATGCCCACCGCGCCAACCAACAACCCGAGGATATTCAGGCCTTTGGGAAGCCCGCCAGCCCGCAGCGCGGCCAGGCTGACCAGCAGCGCCCACAGGCCGCCCAGGATTTCGCCATTGCCGTTGCTCAGCCCGCTTGCCACGGATTCAATTCCCTGCCAGGTCAACGCAGCCTGGGCCGGGTCTTTAGCATAGAGCGCGACGACAGGGGCGATCCCGGCATTCGCGACCATGCCGCTGGCAATCAGCGAGCCAGCCCAGATAACCCCAATCGCGGTTGCCACCTGCATGATCGCCGGTGCGCCGGACTTCAACCGGTCGTACAACGCCAGCGACAAGACAACCAGAAAAACACCAAAGAACACGTACATGAGCAGATTGGTTGAAAAGATGAGCAGCTGTTTCTCGACGAGCAGGGCCACCTTTTGGGCCGGGTCGGTCATGCCGGGGTAGTCCAGAACGACGAGAAAGAGAACAATTCCGATCAGGTAGGCAACTGCCAGGTACAGCGCGGCGAAACCGCCGAATTTCTGCAAGGTCTTCATGTGTATCTCCTTTTTGAATCAATCCGAATGGCTTGTTTCGTAGCGATCTCTACTTGCGAGCCGATAGCAGATTGCTGACCAGCAGAAGGATACCCAACCCGATCAGTAGCAACGGCCACCCCAACCCACCCAGGCCCAAACCGCCGATGCCGAGGATCAACTCAAAGAAGAATCCACCCACCAGGAAGATGCCAAGCCCTACCGCAGCCACGCGCGTGCCGTTCTTGACCATCTCGCCCCGGCCCTTGAGCGTACCGTAGGCTATCTGCCCCAGACCAATGGAAGTCGGCGCGATCAGCGCCCAGGCATAAGCCCAACTCTCCCAATGGCCGGTAGTGTTCTGATAGAACAAGATGAGACCGACCATCGTCACGATGCTGCCGAGGATAGCAAACCCCTCGCCCGCGCCGCCGGCCAGGCTCAGAGCGAAGATGAAGAGCAAGACGCCCGGCACGATGATGAAGAAAGGCCAGAGGTAGTCGCCGAGGCTGATACTGAACACCTGCCCTACCAGGAACACGATGCCCAGCAGGACCAGGATGCCGCCGAGGAAGAGGCTGGCATTGCTTTGCTGCCGTTTTTCCCGATCGTTTGCCATTTCCGTATCTCCTTAATTAGCTCTGCTCATAACATACTACCAAATCCGCGGCGGCACATCGGGCATCAGGGGAGTTTTGCACCTGCACAACCGGCCAGTATTTCCCCTGGTCATCTGACCAGGATAGAAGAGAGGGGGACGAGGTAAGGGCTCTTCGCCCTCCTCAACTTCGCTAACGGCGCAGTTGCCCATTTGGCCGATTCTGTGGTAGGCTATCGTAAGCACCCGGCAGGCATCGTCGGCACGCGCGGCACGGTCGTCTATGACAAGGGCGGCCTGGTGCGCTTCCGCGCGGAGAGGGGTATCCCTGAGACGGGCGAGGAAGCCCCGCGAGCCACCCTGCAGGACAGTCGCTACGCCTTGCAGGTGGTGCTGGCGATGTTGGAGGCCGCCGAGAGGCAAGCGGTAATTCGGGTGGAGGAGTGCCGATGAACCCAAGAGAGAGGTTCCGCGCGGCATTGCTGTTCGGGAAGCCGGACAAAGTGCCGCTGCTGCCCGGTCTGCCACGGGAATCTACCCTGGCCGCCTGGCGCCAGCAAGGTCTAGCGGAAGGGGCCGACTACTATCATGCCTTGCTCGCCGCCCTGGGCATCCAGCCGGAGAAAACGAAGCCCCTGGTGGATCTGGGCGTCTCGTTCCGCATGATCCCCACGTTTGAGGAAAAGGTCTTGGAGCACCGGGGCGGGCACTACGTCGTCCAGGATTGGATGGGCAACGTCACCGAGATCTCCGACCGCTACGACTACACCTACATCCGCTCGGCCAAGGACTTCGTGACCCGCAAGTGGCACAGCGCCCCCGTGCAGAACCGCCGCGACTGGGAAGAGAAGATCAAATGGCGGTACGACCCGCGCCATCCCCAGCGGTTTCCCCCGGACTTCGCGGCCCGCAGCCAGGCTGCCCGCGAGCGCGACACTGTGATAGAGTTCCAGATCCCCGGCCCCTGGTGGCAGATGCGGGAGTGGTGCGGGTTGGAGGGCTTGTGCTTCCTGATGATTGAGCAGCCGGAGTTTGTCCAGGAGATGGTGGCCTTCTGGACCGAGTTTATCTTGCAGACGTTGCAGCCGATCCTGGCGCGGGTGGAGTTGGATAACATCGTCGTCGCGGAGGACATCGCCTACAAGATTCATAGCATGATCTCGCCGGCGATGGTGCGCCGCTTCCTCATGCCCGCTTACGAGGCTTGGGTAGCGGCCATCAAGGCGGGCGGCTGCCCTCTCGTCTCGGTGGACTCCGACGGCTACATCGCCGAGTTGATCCCCCTCTGGATTGAGGTCGGCTTCAACTGCTGCGAGCCGATGGAGGTGGCCGCCGGGAACGACATTGTGGCATATCGGCGGCAATTCGGCAGGAAGATAGCCTACGCGGGAGGGATAGATAAGCGGGCGTTGGCGGCGGGGGGCGAGGCGATACGGAAAGAGGTGCTGCGCGTCGTGCCGCCCTTGCTGGCGGACGGCGGCTTCATCCCCGGCTGCGATCATGGCGTCCCGCCCGACATATCGTGGCCGAACTTCGTGGCATACACGCGGCTGCTGGCAGAACTGACAGGGTGGCTGTAATGAGAATTGACCCGATCAACACACCGATCACCTACCCGCCACCCACGCCGATGCCCGCTCTCGCCTCTTGGGCGCAGACGCTGCAAGGCATCGCGGCCAGGCCGCTGCAACACTGTGAGGCGTTCCTATTCGTGCTGATGAAGGGATCCTGGTACTACCTGGAAATGGAGAACCCGGTTGAAAGCGCGTGACCGATGAGCACACCAATCACCTATCGTCGTCTTGGGAGCCTGAAGACGGTAGAGGAGTTTGAGGCTTACACCGCGACGTTGGGCATTGACTTGCCCGTTGACCACGACGTTGCCCATGGCCCCGATGCTCCCCTGGCTCAGCCTTTTCGCCTGGGCGAGCGGATCATCGGCAACCGCTTCTGCGCCCTCCCGATGGAGGGGTGGGACGGCACCGCGGACGGCCAGCCTACCGGCCTGACGGTGCGCCGCTGGGCTCACTTCGGCCAGAGCGGGGCCAAGTTAATCTGGGGCGGCGAGGCAGTCGCCGTGCGCCCCGACGGCAGGGCAAACCCCAACCAACTCCTCATCCACGATGCCACCCTCGGCGGCCTGGAACGGCTGCGCCGCACGCTGGTGGAGGCCCACGTCGCCCGCATGGGACGCGCCGACGACCTGCTGGTGGGTCTGCAACTGACCCATTCGGGGCGCTACGCCCGCCCCCACCGGAAGGATAAGCCGGAGCCGGTCATCGCCTATCACCACCCGCTCCTGGACGCGCGCGTTGGCATCGGCCCCGATTACCCGGTCATCTCCGATGGGGAGATAGAGCGGCTCATCGTGGATTTCGTGCGGGCGGGGGAGCAGGCCCATCGCCTGGGCTTTGACTTCGTGGATATCAAGCACTGTCACGGCTACCTGGGCCACGAACTCCTGAGCGCCCGCACGCGCCCCGGCCCTTTAGGCGGCGATTTGGCGAACCGGACGCGTTTTCTACGGGAGGTGGTGGCCGGGCTGCGGGCGCACGTGCCGCACCTCCTTATCGGCGTGCGGGTCAGCATCTTTGACTTTGTGCCTTTCACCAAGGATCCGGAGAGCGGGCGCGGCGTGCCCCAGGCCGACGCGCCCTATCCCTACGGTTTCGGCTGCGATCCGGAGAACCCCCTTTCTTACGACCTGACAGAGCCGGTTGCCTTCCTGCGCCTCCTGGAGGAACTGGGCATCCGTCTGGTCTGCCTCTCGGCGGGAAGTCCCTACTATAATCCCCACATCCAGCGGCCCGCCTTCTTCCCGCCGTCGGATGGCTACCTTCCCCCGGAGGACCCCCTGGTGGGCGTGGCGCGGCAACTCAACGTGGTGGCTCAGCTAAAGTCGCTCTTCCCGAACCTGGCGATGGTTGGCTCCGGCTATACGTACTTGCAAGATTACCTGGCCCACGCAGCGCAGTATCGTGTGCGCACAGGTCAGGTGGATTTCGTGGGGCTGGGGCGGATGCTCCTCTCCTATCCCGAATACCCTAACGACATCTTGACCACGGGCATCTTTGACCGCAAGCGCCTCTGCCGCACCTTCAGCGACTGCACCACCGCGCCGCGCTGCGGGTTGGTGTCGGGCTGCTACCCGCTGGACGCCTTCTACGGCGAACTGCCGGAGGCGCAAAGGCTGCGTGAGTTCAAGGCCCGCAAGAAGACAGCAGGATAAACCTATGACCCGACTTGATAACAGCGGTATCGCGAGCGTCCGGTCCTCACCCTCCCCAACCCCACACGGCGAGTACGCCCGTGGGGCTTCCCCTCCCTCTCTCATTTTTGGGAGAGGGAGGGACGAAGGGGTGGGTGAGGGCCTGCCAGATGCCTTCGCCTTCGCCCAACGGCAGGTGCAGCGGCTGATTGAGACACACCCCGACTACTTCCCCATGTACACCGTGCAGGGGAAGTGGCAGCACGAGGGCGAAGCCTGGACCAACTGGTGCGAGGGCTTCCTGGGCGGGATGCTCTGGCTCATCCACCGGCAGACGGGGGAGGCGTGGTGGCGCGAGCGGGCTGAGCACTACTCCCGCCTCGTTGAGCACCGCAAGAACGACCGCACCGTCCACGACCTGGGCTTCCTGTTCTGGTCCACCTACAAACGCTGGTACGACCTCACGGGCGACGCGGCTGTGAAGGAAGTGGTCATTGAGGCGGGGCGCACGATGGCCTTGCGCTTCATGGAGAAAGGGCGCTACCTCCGCTCCTTCGTCGCGCCGGAGTCTCTGTTCATTGACATCATGATGAACGTCGGCGTCATCTTCTATGCCGCCCAGGAGACGGGGGACGAACGCCTGCGCCGCATCGCCGACGAACACTGCCGGGCGACGCGCCGCTATCTCGTGCGGGGCGATGGGAGCACCGCCCACGAAGGCATCTTTGATCTGGCGACCGGCGAGTTCCTGCGCCAGAGCACTCACCAGGGCTGGCGGGGCGATTCCTGCTGGTCGCGCGGGCTGGCCTGGGCGCTCTACGGCTTCGGCACGGCCTACCGCTTCACCCAGGATGCTCACTACCTTGCCACCGCCGAAGCGTGCGCCGATTTCTATTTGGAGCACACCCCGGAAGACGGCGTGCCGCCTCTTGACTACGACTCGCCCGACCGCCCCGTGCTTCTGGATAGTTCGGCGGCGGCGATTGCCGCGTCCGGGCTCTGGCGGCTGGCCCATCTCACAGCTTCGCCGGAGAAACGAACGCGCTATACAGAAATGGCAAGACGTATCCTGGCGACCCTGACCACCGAGCGTTACCTGGCCTGCGGGAGACCTGAATGGGAGGGCATCTTGCTCCACGGCGTCTATCACCGCCGAAAAGGGCTGGGCGTAGATGAATCGGTGATGTGGGGCGAGCATTTCTTCCTGGAAGCGTTGCTGCAAGTGATGAACGGATGGGAGGAGGCATGAGCACAACAGAGGTAGCCCTGGTGACCGGCGGGAGCCGGGGCATCGGGCGCGGTATCGCAGTGGCGTTGGCGGGCCTGGGCTGGCGGGTGGCCCTCACCTACAACCGGGATGCGACGGCGGCAGCGGAAGCAAAGGGATTGGTGGAGGCCGCCAGCGGCGAGGGGCTGGTGATTCAGGCGGACGTGGCGCAGGCCGCCGACCGTGCGAGGCTGATAGACGCCGTCCTGGCACACTGGGGGCGGCTGGATATGCTGGTCAACAATGCGGGGATGGCGCCGCGGAAGCGGGGCGACCTGTTGGAAATGACGGAAGAGAGTTACGATGAGGTGATGGCGACGAACCTCAAAGGCCCCTTTTTCCTGACGCAGGGGGTGGCAAAGATGATGATTGAACAGGTGCAGAAGGGTGTCATCCAGCGGCCTAAGATCGTCAACATCAGTTCGGTTAGCGCTTACGCCAGCGGCACGAACCGGGGAGAGTACTGCATCTCCAAGGCTGGCATGAGCATGATGACGGCCCTCTACGCCGACCGGCTGGCCGAGTACGGCATCCTGGTCTATGAGATTCGCCCCGGCGTGATTGAGACCGACATGACGGCGGCGGTGAAGGCGAAGTACGACCGGCTCATCTTCCAGGAGAAGATGACACCTATCGTCCGTTGGGGCAAGACGGAGGATGTGAGCCGCGCGATGCTCGCCATCGCGCAGGACCTCTTCCCCTTCTCCACCGGCCAGGTTTTTGACGTGGATGGCGGCTTCCATGTCAGGCGGCTCTGATGGTGACGGGCCACCCTCCCCTGCTTTGCTTGTTGGTTCAAGTTGTGGCCCGCCACGCGTCCTGTGGTACAATGCAGGCGATGACAGCACACGACGCCCCTGATCTCCCGGAGGACGCTTCTACCACCGGGGAATCGGAAGGGAAAGAACGAACGTACCGTTTCGGTCCGGTGGACCTGGTGCAAATGCGCCTTCTGGGCCAACTGCCACCCCACAAGCGCGTGCGGGCCATGCTGGACGCGCGCGAACTTGCAGTTGGGCTTATCCGCGGCCGCTTGCGCCGGCTCTATCCTGACCTGTCACTCCGAGAACTTAATATGAAGGTGTTGGAGGAGATAGAGCGTAGGGACAGACTAGAGTTCAGGAGATTGTCCGAAGAAGCGGCGTTGCGGGAAGTGGAGCGAGACGAGCCGCCAACCTCTGCACCTATCTAGGTGGTGCGTCCTCACGGACTTGTTCGGTTTTTTCGCACGAGTTGCGATACGTACTTAGGCGGAGTTATTATTCTTCCTTCTGTATTAAACACAATCGCGTACAAGACCCCGAAATAAACATCCAGTATCTCCGCGAATCGTTTGCTTCCATCAGCCATCATCGCGCGCCATGTCTTTTTGACTTTCGCTAGTTCTATCTCAAGTAAGGAGGGAAACAGAGCAACATCAGAGTAGCGAGAAATGAGTTCAAGCGTGTCAAGCCTGTCTAAATGAGGCTTGGTCATAAATCATAGGCCGCGCTCAGGCTTGACCTAAACGCGGCCGCCTCGTATCATAGAGGTTGCCGAACCATCCTAATACGGAGGCAGCCCTTATGATACCGCAAGAATCGCTCCTTGTCATCTTGGTGAAGCTGGTAGACCGCATCCCGATACCCCCCCCGTCCTCGAAACAGGGCCGACCCAAGTTCTATCCAGACCATGTGTTCTTGAAGGCGTTGGTCATCATGATCCTCTGTCACCTGCACAGGGTACATGAACTTCTTACCGTGCTGGAACAACCGACGGCAGAAATGCAGACCTTGCGCTCCTTGCTGATGGAGAGAGGCCGCTTTCCGGGTCGGCGCACCTGGGAGCGGCGTTTGAAGGCCATGCCTGACACCTTGCCAGCACAGATCGGTTGTCTAGGGCGTCATCTGGTTCTCCTCTTTCAGCCTTGGGCGACCTGTGGTCGTGCGGCGGCTATCGACAGCACAACGATGCGGGCGCGGGGCGGTGTGTGGCACAAGAAGGATCGGGAGCAGGGGATCGTGCCCCATACGGCCATCGATACCGAGGCCCACTGGACCAAATCGGGCTGGCATGGCTGGGTTTATGGCTGGAAGTTGCATCTGGTCACCACCGTGGCCGCCGTTTGGATCCCCTTGGCCGCGCAACTCACCCCTGCCAACACTGCGGACAACGAACCAGCTCCGGCTCTCTTGCGGGAGTTGCCTCTCGAGGCTCGTTTCGTTCTGGGCGACCTTCACTACAATGCCCCCAATGTGCGGCAGGCTTGTGAGCAGAGCGGTCGTATCCTGGTCACACCCCGCTATGGGCGGTATCCTCATACCGATGATGGAGTAGAAGTGCGTCGCATTTTCCACCAGCTGCGTTCTCTGGCGATGGAGAACTTCAATGAACAGTTCAAGGGCATCTTTGATGGTCATGGCCAAGTCCCCACGAGGGGCTTGACCAACACCCGCCGGTTTGCGCTGGGGGCGGTTTTTGTCTACCAGTTAGCCTTACTGTATCGCTTTGAGAACGGTCTAGACCTACGGGTGGGTCTCAAAGCCTTCCTGAAGGCCGCCTGACGAATTATGACCAGGCCTCGTCTAAATCATTGTCGGTGAAACGTCTTTCATGTACATGTCTGTTTCTTATTCTAACAACGTCTTTCAAACTAGATATTGCCGAGTCTAGCAAACTAAGTACAGCGTTGCATAGATCCGATCCGAGTTCTGCTATAGGATGTGGACGGTACATACTAAATGTCGCGTAATCCTGGGGTCAAGATGACTACAGCTTGTATATGCAGTGCCTGTGCAACTCGC
>JADYZS010000045.1 GCA_020853075.1 Anaerolineae bacterium
CGCCGGCAGAGACTCGGCCAGGTCCGGCTCTACGTCGGCGCTGCCGGCCTTGAAACGCAAGAGGCCGCTATACAGCAGCATGTGCGACGTCCAACTCTGCGCGTCCCAACTCGGCGGCGGGTCGCCCAGGCTGGGAACGTCGGCTACCCAGGTCGCGCGGATGGTCCCTCCTTTGACCGGCTTATCCCCGGCGACGGCGACGTTGGGCAACGGGACGACCTGGGGCGTCGGCGTCACCACCTTTTCCACCTGCTTCTCCACGACCTGGGTGACGACGACCTGTTTCTCCACGACCTGGGTCGCAACCTTCTCCACGACCTGGGTGACAACCTTCTCAACAGGAACTGTCTCTTTGACGACCTTCTCAACGACGACGGTTTCTTTGATGATTTGCGGGGTAGGTGTAGAGCACTGGGTCAGCACCAGCGAGACGCTGGTGAGCACCGCGAGCAAAGCGAAGATGCGCTGGCGATACATAGCCCTTTCCTCCTTACTGGTTTATCTGGACTCTGGCTGATCCGGGCTGGCCGGACCTCTCTTCTCTCCCATTCGCCCCCGTAACCTCTCTTATCCTCCTCTCTTTCCTCCTTTCTTTACGCGACTCACGTATAGCGGACGCGCGGGTCCACGAAAGTTTGGGCAATGTCCACGAGGAGGTTGGCGATGACGATGAAGAAGGCGGCGAAGATGACCGTGCCCATGATCATCGGTACGTCTTCGTACTCAATCGCGGCCCAGGCCTGCGAGCCGATTCCCGGCCAGGCGAAGACCCGCTCCACGATGAGGACGCCGCCGAGGAAATAGCCCAGGTCTGACCCGATCATCGTGACGATGGGGCCGATGGCGTTGCGCAAGATGTGCCGCAGCACCACAACGCGCTCGTGCAACCCTTTGGCCCGCGCGGTGCGCACGTAATCGGCGCTTACCACCTCCAGCACGGAGGAGCGTAAGATACGTGCATACCAGGCTCCACCCGCCAGCCCTAGGGTGAGAGCCGGGAGAACCAGGTGTTGGGGTTTGCCATAGCCGCCGAGAGGGAAGATCGGCAGCCGGAAGCCGAAGTAGTAGAGGAGCAGCAGCCCCAGCACGAAAGCGGGCGTGCAGATGCCCAGGAGGGAGAAGATCATGGTGATCCGATCCAGCCAACTGCGCTGCTTGAGCGCGGAGATCAGCCCAACCGGCACGCCGATCAGGAGTTGTGCCAGCGCGCCGGCCAATGCCAGTTGTAGTGTCGCCGGCAAGCGGCGCAGGATAGCCGGAAGGACTTCGGTGCGGAGGTAGAAGGAGCGCCCCCAATCGCCCTGAAGTAGCCGCCCCATGTAGCGCACGTACTGGACGTGCACCGGCAGGTTCAGGCCCCAACTCTCGCGCATCTTCGCTATCGCCTCGGGTGACGCACGCGGCCCGGCGATCACCCGCGCCGGATCGCTCGGCAAGAGCACCGTCAGAAAGAAGGTGATGACGGAAATGCCGAAGAGGACGAACAGCATCCAGAGAAGGCGGCGAACGAGGTAGCCCTGCACTATCTCCTCCAGCAAGGGTTGGCGGATAACCTGAGACCATCTAACTGCGGAGAGCGCAGAGAGAAACAAAAACTCTACGGTCTCTGCGGTTTATCTCCTCTGCTGCGGGTCCAGGGCGTCGCGCAGGCCGTCGCCCATCAAGTTGAAGCCCAACACCGTCAACATGAGCGCCAGGCTGGGGTAGATCACCAGCCAGGGAGCCGCACGGTAATAGCGCTGCCCATCGCTGATCATGTTGCCCCACGAGGCAGTGGGCGGTTGGATGCCGATGCCGATGAAACTCAAGGTAGATTCCAGGATAATAGCGGAGGCCGTCCCCAATGTCAAATAGACTATGGCTAGGGAGACGACGTGGGGCAGGAGGTGACGGAACAAGATGCGCGGGGTGGTACAACCGATGCTGCGTGCGGCCAGGACGAAATCTCGCTCGCGCAAGGACTTGACATAACCATAAACGATGCGTGCCAGGTAGGTCCAATAGACCAGCCCAATGACCAGGATGACGATATTCAGGCCGGGACGCAACACCGAGATCAAGGCCACCGCCAGCAGCAGCACCGGAAAGCCCATGATGACGTCAGTGGAGCGCATGAGGATAGTTTCTACCCAACCACCCACGAAGCCCGCCGCCGTGCCGACCAGGATACCGATCAAGACGGCCAGCCCGTTGCCCAGGATGCCGACGAGCAAGGAAACCCGCGCTCCCCAGATGAGGCGGCTGAGGATGTCGCGACCGAGGTTATCTGTGCCCAGGAGAAACTTGGCGCTGGGAGGCACGGGCTGGCCGAGGGCCAGGCCATCACGGAATTGCCTGGTGGGGCTGTGGGGGGCCAGCCACGAAGCGAAGATGGCAACTGCGACCAGTCCCAGGATGATGAGGCCGCCCAAGAGGGCGAAACGGTCGCGCCGCAGGCGGAGCCAGGCATCTCGCCAGAGGCCGCGTGGCGACAGCGTCTGCCGGACGCGGAGGTCTTGCAGCCGCTCCTGCCCTGCAACCGGGCTATCCTGGATAACCGGAGCCGTCGCGTCCTCGGTCATGCCGGTTCCTTCACGCTTGTTGTTGCGCTATTTTACCACCACCAGGCGGAGATGAAAAAGAGGGCTTTCGCTACACCAACTCCCCCACGTTCTCCTGTACCTTCTGGATGGCCGACGGCAGCATTTCCAGTTCGTCTAACTCGGCCAGAAGCATCGTCTGCGGGAAGCAAAGGAGATCGGCGGCGGCGCGCTCGCACTCAGGGCAAGGCATCACTCGGATCGGGATGTCTGTACCCTTTACGATCATGCGCTCCTGGTCGTACATCGGCTCCTCGTAGAGAGGCCGCTCGTACATCGTATTGCACCAGACCCCCTCGGCGGTGACCGCCTTCGCGAAGGCGTATTTGTCCAGGCCGCCGAAGGCCTCTTTGTCATAACGGAATTGGAAGAGGTGATAGCCGTGGCGATCCACGCGTGGGTCCACGGGCAACGGCTCAATACCCTCAATGCCGGAAACCCATTCCCGTAGGACCTGCGCGCGCTGAGCCCGCCGTTCGGTCTGCTCCTCCAGCCGCGTCAGTTGCGCCAGCACGATGGCCGCCGTGAACTCGGTCATGTTTTCGTTGCCGGCTAGTTCATAGTGGGTGTAAGGCTTGTAGTTCTTGCCGGTGCCGCGCCCGAACTTGCTCAGGCTGTACAGGAGGCGGTCGGCCAACTCCTCGTCGTCGGTGACGACGCTCCCGCCCTCGCCGCATTGCAAATTCTTGGCCTGCTGGAAACTGTAAGAGCCGCAATCGCCGAACTTGCCCATTTTGTACCCGCGCCAGATGGCCCCGTGAGACTGCGCCGCGTCCTCAATGACGACCAGGTTGTGTTTCCGAGCAGTCGCCATGATGCGATCCATGTCGCAGGGGTGGCCCCCGAAATGCACAGGGATGATGGCGCGCGTGCGCTCGCTGATCGCCTCCTCAATGCGTGCCGGGTCTATGCACATATTGTTGGCGTCCACGTCCACAAAGACCGGCGTCGCGCCTACCTGGGGCACCACAATGGCCGTCGCCATGAAGGTCCAGGCCGGGACGATCACCTCGTCGCCCGGGCCGATGCCTTTGGCGCGCAGGGCCAGTTCCATCGTGACGGTCCCATTTGCCAGGGCCACGCTGCGCCTGGTGCCGCAGTACGCGGCCCATTTCTCGTTTAGCTCCCTGATCTTGGGGCCCAGCCCCGTCGCGCCCCAGACATTGCCATCCAGCACCTCTTGGAGTTGCCGCTTCTCTTCTTCGCCGTACATGGGCCAACGGGGCCCGACCCACCCTTTGGGGAAGAGTTTCGGCCCTCCCTTGATTGCCAATTGCGCCATGCTAGTTGACCTCCGAGTATTCGGCCAGATGCACTGCGCGCTCGCTCGCGCACGATTCATAGATCGCCTGAACCAGAGCCAGCGAACGCTGCGCTACCTCGCCGTTGACCACCGGCTCCCTATCCTTCTGGATGGCTTCTATCAGGTCTTGCACCTGAATCTTGTGCAGCGTGCCGGGCTGATCCGCCGCGATCTCTGCGTAGGTGATCGGTTGGCCGCGGGTGACGTAGCGCTCTAACACCTTCTCATTGTGGAAGAGGGTTCCCTCCGGCCCGTGAATCTCTACCGTGCGGTCGTGATGTCGCTTGACGCAAGTGCCAGTGGTGAGGACACCCAACGCGCCGCTCGCAAACTCAAAGAGAGCCCCTCCCGCGTCCTCCACCTGCATTACGTGACCCAACACCGCCCTGCGGGCCATCACGCTGCGCACCGGCCCCATCAGCATCAGTATCACGTCCAGGTCGTGGATGGCGTGGGTGATGAAGGCGCCGCCGCCATCCCATTTGCCGGTGCCCCGCTCGTTCTGGTCAAAATAGGATTGGGGGCGGAAGGTGCGGTAAGTGACGTCAATAAAGAACGGTTTGCCGATGGCACCACTGTCCAACATCTCCTTCATCCGCCGGATGATGGTGGAGAAACGCAACTGGTGGATCACCGCCAGTTTGACGCCTGCCTGACGGCAGGCCGCGATCATGCGCTCCGCTTCCGCCAGCGTGGTCGTAATGGGCTTCTCCACCAGGACATGCTTGCCCGCCTGGGCCGCCTGCACCACCATCTCGGCATGGAGCACGGGCAAGGTGCAGACGTTGACCACATCCACGTCGTCGCGGCGGAGCACGGCGGCAAAGTCAGCGGTTGCCTCCGCGCCGTACTGGGTTGCCAACGCCCGCGCCCGGCTCAGGTCAATGTCGCAGGCGACGCGCAGTTCACTGCCTTCGGATTCTTTGATGGCCCACGCGTGCTGCGCGCTGATGAACCCGCAGCCGACGATGGCAAAGCCGAGTTTCCGTTCGGGCATGACCTGCCTTCCCATCCAGCCATCCGCACGACCAGCAGTAATCTTTACACCGCTACCATCTGCCGCACGTCAGCCAACATCCGCTCCAACAGGAGGTAGTAGTCAGAATAGACTTCAGTCGCCTGTTCCATACGCGCCCGCGCTTCAGCCACCGTGGGCTTGCCCGCGGCTGCCGCAAAGACCTGCTTGACGATCTTCTTATCCCGCTCGTCCACCAGGTGCGGGTTCATGCGGTGCAGGATCTCCGCAATTGGCAGCCCCTTCTCTCCCCATTTCAATTGAGCATAGGAATCAAAGATGGGGAGGGTGAAGGTGGAATTGAGCCAGCTAATCTCCCAGTAGTAGAGTTGGCGAGCATCAAAGAAGTCGGGGGGATTCAGGTAGAAGAGCCAGCGACCTTTGCGGATACGCGAGAAGCGGACGCCGTTGTAGAGGGTCATCATCGGCTCGCCCGGGTATTCCTTCAACTTGCGGCGCAGGTTCTCCATGCTCAGGTCATGGCCCAGATCAACAATCGTGACGGCCCGCAACACCTCCGGGGTGATCTTCTGGATGAACTGCCAGAGTCGCTCCTCAAGGGCATACCACTCATTCTCGTCTTCCAGCCAGGGGACCTCGTAGTGCACGTCCAGTATCTGGATCGCTTCCGGCAATACCGGCTCTGTCGGATACATCTGTGCCCAGCGGTAGAGAGATTCCCGTTTGCCCGCCACGGCGTTGCGGTTGATGACCGCGAGGGCGGCCTTGACGCAAGGGACAAAGTAGTGCATCAAGCGGCTGTGCAGGGCATATTTGGGCAGGATATTCGTTGGGATGTTGATAGGAGGGTCTATCTCCCGGTTGTAGGGAGTGCACCAGGGCACGAAGCGTTTAGCAAGGAAATAATACTCATCCAACGCGTCCCAGGGGCGGTTGTCCACGAAGGTCTTCATCCGGTTGTAAAACTGCCGGTCGCCCCCGTAGAAATCCCAGTCGCGCATTTCGGGCTGGAAGAGGGCGGGGTCTAGCGTTTCTGACTTTGTGGAGCAGACGCCGGGAGTGTGTTCCAGTTTGCGCGCCCACTCTGGCCGCGCGCGGGCGATCTCCAGATGGGTGCGATAGGCCAGATCGTCTAGCCGCACCCAGTCCTGCGGGCCGATCTCGTCGCAGATGACGCGCGCGTCTATATCGCTGAGGCCGGGGATCAGGTCCTCTGGCCGCCACTTGCAGGTCATCAGAGAGAAGGCTGGGAATTCCGCGGCCCAACGGGCGCTGAACCAGTCGCACAACTCAAAGAAGTCGCCTGGCGACGCGTCTTTGATGGCGTATTTGCTCAAATCCGATCTCCTTGATGAAACGGATGAAACCACTGAGACACGGAGAACACGGAGTTCTTTTTTGCTATTCTCTGTGCTCTCCGTGTCTCCGTGGTTAGTTCCGTCCTGTTTGCAGGTGCATGATTCCACGACCTGTTAGCCGCGTCGCAGGTCGGCCACGCTTTCCTTGATGGCCCAGGCGATGTACTCCATGTCTTCCATTTTCATACGGGGGAAGACAGGAACGTTGAACAACTGGCGCAACACCGTGGCCGCGATGGGCGCATCCTGTGGCCCGTAGCCCAGGTTGCGATAGAAGGAGAAGTTCCACAGAGGTGGGTAATGGAAAGTAACCCCGACCTTGTACTTCCCTTTGAGTATCTTGACGAAATCATCGCGCGTGGCGTTCACCGCTTCGTCATTAAAGCGCAACATATACAGGTGGTAAGGCGAGAAGTGGGTGCCGTCGTCAAAGGGCGTGATGATCTCCAGCACGTCGGCCAGTTGTTGCGAAAGGTAGCGGGCGTAGCGGTTGCGGGTGTGGTTGATCTCATCCACCTTGCTCAACTGGGTCATGCCGACCGCCGACTGCAACTTGGTCATGCGCAGGTTCGTGCCCCATTCCACCACGTCGTCCACCGGGCCATACTGGAAGCCAAAACTCTTGATCCGTTGCAGGCGGGCGTGGTATTCCGGGTTGCTGGTCGTCACCATACCCCCTTCGCCCAGGGTAGACATATTCTTGTTGGACTGGAAGGAATAGGATGACATCTCACCTGCCGCGCCGACCTTGCGCCCTTTGTAGAGCGTGCCCACGGCGTGGGCCGCGTCATAGACGATCTTGACGCTGCGCCGGGCTGCAATATCGGCGAAAGCGTCTATGTCGGCGGGTATGCCGTTCATGTGTACCGGCACGATAGCCTTGGTGCGGGATGTGATCTTGGCCTCGGCTTTGGCCGGGTCCAGGTTGTAGGTTTGGGGGTCAATGTCGGCGAAGACCACCTTCGCGCCCACGCCGACGATGCAGTGCGGTGTCGCCACGAAGGTCAGCGGCGTGGTGATTACCTCGTCGCCCGCACCCATGCCCAGTATCCGCATTGCCAGGTCTAAGCCGGTGCCGCAGGCATTGACGGCAGCGGCATATTGTGCCCCTTCGTGCTCGGCAAAGGCTTTCTCAAAGGTCGGCTCCTCCGGCAGGCGGAAGAACCCCGCACTGCGGTCTATCTGAGCCAGCACCATTTTCATCACAACGTCCAGGTCGTCTTGCTCATAGACACCGCCCAGCGGCGTCCAGGGAATCTCGCGGATTTGCATAGATTTCGTTCCTCCGTGGGGAATCAGAGCGTCACCACGCGCCCCGTGGCCGCCGATTCGTCAATCGCGGCCAGGATGCGGTTGGTCTTCAAGCCTTCCTCGCCCACTTCCACCGGGTCTTTCCCCCTCAGCACAGAATCCACAAAATCTTGGATCATGGGGAGGTGGACGTTCTCCGGCAGGGGAATCTCCTCGTCGGTGCGCTCCTGGGAGCGGCCCTTGCCGATGTACAGGGTGAAGTTGGGGCTATCCACCGGCTCCATGACGATCTTGCCCTGCGTGCCGATGATGGATAGATGGTCCACCCAGGTCTGCGAACTCCACTGCCAGGTGCTGACGCACTGCGCGCCGTCGCCTAGTTTCAAATAGACGGAAGCGGTGTCCTCTACCTCGTAGGCATGGGCCAGCGTCTCGGCGGTAGCCCACACCTGCGTTGGCATACCGCAGAGCCCTACCAGCAGGTCAAATCGGTGAGAGCCCATGTCCCACAGGACGCCGCCGCCTGAGCGGGCTTTCTGTGCCCGCCAACTGCCGGGCGCGCCGGGGGCCGGATCGTACCACGTATGGTAGGTAGAGGCGACCATCACCACCTTGCCCAGCACACCGTCTGCGATGAGCTGCTGTGCCCGCCGCACCTTGGGGAAGAAACGGCGATAGTAGGCGGTGGCGAGAGTCTTTCCGGTCTCCCGTGCCACGCGCACCATCTCTTCGCCGTCGGCCACCGTCAGCGCCATCGGCTTCTCTACCAGCACGTGCTTGCCCGCCCGCAAGGCCTGGACGGCCTGGGGCGCGTGGAGGAAGATAGGCGTGGCGAGATAGATGGCGTTGACGTCTGGGTTCGCCAGAAGTTCGTCAAAGGAAGTGTAGGCAGGAACCTGGAAGCGCTGCGCGAAATCGCGTGCCGCCTCCGCCACCACGTCGCAGACGGCGACCAGGCGGCTATTCTGTGCGCTCACCAGCGCCGGGCCCACGCGCTTGTTGGCGATGGCCCCTGTGCCCACGAGTCCCCAATGGAGCATATCTCTCCTCTCAGTATATCGCCTTCGCCATCAACTCTTTGGATTTCTCTGCCACGTAGCGCTTGACCTCGGCCACAACGCCATCCGGCGGCGACCACCGATGCCCGGCCAGGATGCTTTGCACTTTCTCATGGGCGCGCGCCAGCATGGACGGGCCGCGGTCACCGTCGCGGTTGGCGATGTCGGAATAGAATAACTCCTGGCTCCGCATCAGGCGGAAGGTCTGCGCCGCCGTCAGGAAGTTGCCGCCCGGCCCTATCTCCTGAATCGTGGCAAAGGAGTTGTTCAGTTCGCTCATGTCCAGCCCGCGGAAGAGGCGCTGCGCCTGCTTGAAGAGGTCAATGTCTATCAACACCTGTTCCAACGACACTGCCGAGCCGTTGTACATGCTGCCGACGCCGATGCCCCAATGGATGTCGCAGGCCAGGCGCGCCATCCAGCACTGCATCTTCTCCGCGCCCGCGTGGACGTCGGGATGCCAGGAATCCACCGAGCCTGCGGGCGAGTGATGCGGCAGGCCGTAGTGATAGGCCAACTCAATGATGGCCCCCAACAAGAGGTGGCGCTCCGCCGCGCCGTAGGAGAGGACGCCCGTGCGCATGTCCAGGACACCCGCGGCCCCGCCGATGACGACCGGCGTCCCCTCGTTCAGGAATTGCGCCAGCGTCAGCAAAAAGAGGTCTTCGGCCAGGTGGAGGACGATGGTGCCGATGAGGGCCATGGGCGACGTGCCGCCCGACATGGGGCAGGAGCAGGCGATGAAAGGCAACCTCTTGCTTACGGCGTAGGCCAGGACGCTGGAGGTGTCGTGATCCAGTTGCAGCGGGCTGGTGGGCGAGACTACGAAGGAAATCATCGGCTTCTCCCTCATGTTGATACCCTGCCCGGCGATCTCGGTCAGTTCCACCCAGATACGGGCCTCTTCCAGGTTGAGCGCACCGGAGGTGTGGTGCTTGTCGCTGTTGAGGATGGTGTGCTCGGCGGTGTGAAGCGAGATGACCGCGTCGTGGACATCGCGGGCGTAGCAGACGTTGTTGACGATGTTGATCTCCGGCAGCGCCTGGCCTAACCGGACGTGGTTGATCAAGTCTTTGGTGGCAGAGGGGCGCAGGCCGGTCGCGCCGTAGTCCGAGACGTTGACGGCATCGGCGTAGGTGCTCAGGTGGCAGTAGCCGCGTTTGAGAGGGAGAACGTCGCCGTTGGTGCCGTGCAGGCTCACATCGCGAGGGGCGGTCTGCAAAGCCCAGCGTACCGCTGCCACCGGGAAGCGCACCGTTTGATCCTCATCCACCGGGATGCCCCGCTTCTTCAGGAGGGCGCATAAGTCGTCGTTGAACACCCGCACGCCGATCTCGCTGACGACCTTGAGGGCCTGGGCCTCAATGCGCTCAATATCCGACTCGCTGAGGATGTGCATCTTATAGTCCATTTTACGCTTTACTCCTTACGCTCTACGGTCATCCTTCGCGATACGCTTTCCCGATGCCGCTCTCGCGTGCTCCCCGATAGCGGGCCACGGTCTGGAAGACGGCGCGAATCGCCTCGTCGGGCGTGCCGTAATCCATATTGATGCAGCAAACGGCCACCTTGTCCCACGGCGCGCCGTGGGCCTGCAACAGTTTCTCGGTATCGGCGGCAGCCTCGTCGGCGGTGGCTTCCAGCATCTTCACGGGGTTGAGACGCAGGCTGAGCCAGGCTTCCGGCAGGGCTGCGCGGCAGGCGGCGACGTCGGAGCCCCAACCGACGTCCAGATAGGTTGCCCCGGCGCGGGCATAGGAGGGCGCGAAGAGGTGGGCATTGTTGCCGCAGTGGTGGAAGCCCATCGGCGGCAACTGCTGCCCCAGCCAGGCATCGTATTTGAGCAGAAAGTCCTTATACATCTTGGGCGAGATCATTTGCAAGGAGCAGTTGCCGATGATGTAGATGCGAGGGTCAAAACTGGCGATGATGCGGTTGACACTGATGGAGATGCTGCCTGTGCGAGCCTTGATACGCTGCGCCGTGGTGCGGATGGTCTGCGCGATGACGTCGTTCAGATGGGCCACCAGCGGCGGGTCCTCTACCAGGTCAATGAAATACTCCTGGCCGCGCAGGTCAATCGCCGTGTTCACCACGCTGGAGAGGGGCACGTCGCCCTGCAGGTAGCCGAACTCTGCCTCCAGGCTATTCATCAGCGAGAGGAGAGTCTGCACTGGCGGCGTACTCTCAATATCCTCCGGTGCTCTCAGGGCCCAGACCTCATCTTTGCTCAGGTTGCGCGGCAGTACCCAGGGGTTGCCG
>JADYZS010000046.1 GCA_020853075.1 Anaerolineae bacterium
AATCCGGCAGGCCAACTGGTGACGAGCACCGACCGCCGCCCCGCTAACGGCCTCCGCCCTACGACCTCGTGGCAGGCGGACGAAACGGTATCAGACCGCTACGCGATAGAGATACCTGCGGCTGCTGCCTCCGGTTCCTACTCCCTCGTCGTGTTGATGTATAATCCGGAGAATGGGCAGCGTCTGCCCGTGCGCCTGGCCGGTGGCGCAGCGAGCGACATGGTGCCGCTGGCGTCTATCCAGGTCGCGCCGCGCTGACCCTCTGTGATGGCCGAAAACTTTGCCTAAGGAAAGAGGCAGTGTCCCGTTTGCGGGTCAAGCATGAATGGTGGCCGCTGCTCCTCGTCGGCCTGCTGGCTGTGCCCGCGCTGCAACCGTTGTGGCAGGCGGGCTTGCAGCAGACTGACGACGGCGCGCACCACATCTTCCGACTCTTGAGCCTGGACCTGGCATTGCGGTCGGGGCACCTGGGGACGCGCTGGCTCTCCTACGAGGGCTTTGGCTACGGCTTCCCGGTGCTCAACTTCTACGCGCCGCTGGGCTATCTTCCGGGGTTGGCCTTTCACCTGTTGGGCGCGGGCTTCGTCACCAGCCTGGAACTGACCATCGCCACCGGGCTGATTCTGGCCGCGCTGGCGATGTACGCCTTCGCACGGGAACTCCTGGGATCGTGGGGCGGGGCGCTGGCGGCGGTGGCCTATACCTGGGCCCCCTACCACCTGGCCGATGCCTGGACGAGGGGGGCGCTGGCCGAACTCCTGGCATTCGTCTGGCTGCCCTTGCTCTTGCTGGCACTGTGGCGCAGCGTGCGAGCAGAAGGGAGAGACAGGCTATGGCCTATCCTGTGGGGCGGGATGTGCCTGGCGGGACTGATTCTCACCCACAACCTGACGGTGATTCTGGCCGCGCCCGTTCTAGTCGCCTGGGGATTCCTCTTGCTGCTGGTTGAGGTGGGAGAGGCGCGGGCGCGGCGGCGCTGTTTGCGCGACTTTATCGTCATGGGTCTATTGGGCGTGGCCCTCAGTGCGGCTTTTTGGCTTCCGGCTCTGGCGGAGTCAAAATACGTCTGGGCCGGGCAGGTGCCGGTAGAATTCAGCAAGTGGGCGGGCGTGCTGACGCCGCCACCACACCTGATCGCAGAGACGTGGGCCCATCGCTACACACCGGCCCAGGGGACGCGCGCGCTCCATGCCTTAGGACAGGCGCAGGTCGCCGTGGCCGCATTGGGACTGGCGGTAGCCATCTGGCGTTGGCAGCGGTTAGGGCGAACGGCCCGCCTGGCGTTGCCCCTCTTCGTGGGGTTAGCATTGCTGGCCCTGTTCATGCAGTCGGCCTGGTCGCGTCTGCTATGGAGTGCAATACCCGGCTTGCTCCTTTTGCAGTTCCCGTGGCGCTGGCAGACGGTAGGTGTGCTGACGTTGGCCGTGGTCGGTGGCTATGCGGGGCAAGCGGCGGGAATGCTAGATGTTGACCATGAGGCCCGTAGAGGCGTTCAATTGAACGCCCCTACGGCGTCCACAAAGCAGGTTGCTCTTATTGCTCTTCTTGCATTGGTTCTAATGAGCGGCGCACTGCCGAACATCCCCTGGGAACGCGGCAACATCCCCGCGACCGATACGCCCTTCCGCAACGAGAACGTCAACCTGGGCAGCATGGCGATGTACGACTTCGGGCGCGGGCTTTGGCTGCGGGAGCACGGCAGCGATTGGATGTTTGAGTATATGCCGGTCTGGGTGCAGGTTCCACGCGCCGACTTCTTCCTCTCGGCGGGGCCAGGCGCGACGAACGAACCACCGCTGGCCGCGCAGGTCATCCTGGGGCGGCAGACTCCCTTAGAGCGCGCTTTCCGGGTGACGGCTCCCGCTTCGTGGCGCTTACAATTGCACCAGTTCTACTTTCCTGGCTGGCAGGCCAGTGTGGACGGCCAGGTGCGGGCGGCCACTCCCACAGGCTCGCTCGGTCTGGCAGGGATTGACGTTCCGGCAGGCGAGCATCAGATAGTCTTCCGCTTCAGCCCGACGAATGTGCGCCGCTTCGGCTGGGCCTTGAGCCTGGCCGGTGTCATGGTCTGGCTGGCAGGCATGGTCTGGCTGCGCCGCTGGGGCTGGCTCCTGGGAATCATCATCGCAGCCCTGGTCTTCGGCGGGCTGGCCGCCCGCCAACGCCTGAGCAACCCAACGGATTACACACCAACCGCGGTCTCCGCGGACTTTGGCAATCAGGTGCAACTGGTGGGCTTCTATGCTCCGCCGGAGCGACTGAGGCCGGGCAGAGAGGCCACGGTGATTCTCAACTGGCTGGCACTGCGCCGCCCCGCCGCCGATTACAAGGTCTTCGTCCACCTGATTGACTCCCATGGCAAACTCTGGGCGCAGCACGATGGGGAGCCGGTCTTTTTCTTCTCACCCACCACGCGCTGGCAGCAGGGAGAGGTTGTGGAAGATCGTCACGTCCTGGATTTCCAGGGGGAGCCGCCGCCGGGCCGCTACCAACTGCGCGCCGGTTTGTATAACCCGGCTACCGGCCAACGTCTCCCCCGCCTCGGCCCGGACGGTGCACCTGTGGACGACCAGATACTCCTGGCCGAATTTGAGATCAAGTGATGGATGATTCGATTCTCGCCGCGCGGCGATCAGACGGCCCCCACCCGACCCCTCACAAGAGCGGGTATTTCCATACGCGAGGGGCTTTAGGAGTGCCTTTACCCCTCACCCCCGGCCCCTCTCCCGCAAGCGTTGGGAAGAACGCACCCGTAGGGCGCAAGCGGCGAGTACGTGGGAGAGGGGTTGAGGGTGAGGGGGGAACTTCCTCTCGCCCGAACAAACTCTCGCCGCGCGCCGCCTGGTTGGCCCTCCTCTTCGCTCTCCCAGCCCTCTGGCCTCTCCTGCGCCCCGGCTTCTTCGTTTCCGACGATGGGCGCTTTCACGTCTATCGCCTCGCGGCCCTGGCCGATGCCTGGCGGCAGGGCGTGCTCTACCCGCGCCTCTTCCCCGAATTTGGCTTCGGCTACGGGCAGGCGGTGCTGAACTTCTATGCGCCGCTCAGTTACTATCCCGCCGCTTTTCTGGCCCTCGTAGGCTTCGGGCCGCCAGCGGCCATGCAACTGGCCCTCGCGCTGGGCTTTCTGCTGGCCGCGCTGGCTGCCTACGGCTACGCCCGTTCCCTGTGGGGGCACGCGGGCGGCGTGTTGGCTGCCGTCGCCTACACCTACTTCCCCTATCACCTGACCGACGCGTACCTGCGCGGCGCGCTGCCGGAGCATTTCGCCTTCGTCTGGCCGCCCCTCATCCTGTGGGCTTACACCGCGGCCTTCCGTGAGGAGAAGCCGCTGCGCCTGCTCCTGTGGGGCGCGCTGGCCTGGGCTGCCCTGCTCTGTACCCACAACCTGACCGCCTTGCTGATGGCCCCGGTCACGGCCTTTTACCTCCTGCTCCTGGCCTGGTGGACGGGCCGCTGGCCGCGCTTATTAGCGGCACTAGGCTCGCTGGCGCTGGCCCTGGGGTTGAGCGCGGCCTTCTGGCTTCCTTCGCTGGCCGAGAGCCGGTACGTCGGCATTAGCCTCGGCCCCTCGGATGGCTATCAAAAGCATCTCGCGCCGCTGGCAAGCCTGATAGAGTTCTCGCCCCTGTATCAGTATCCGCCAACCGGCGCGCTCTACCATCCCCTCAGTTGGCTCAGCGCCCTCATTTTCCTGGTCGTCCTGATTCTGGTGGTCCGTACGGCCTTGATGAGGCCCCCCCCCCAACCCCTGACAGAGGTAGATATTCCAATAGGAGGCCGATCTCAGGAGAATCATCCCCCCTCACCCCAGCCCTCTCCCCAACGGGGAGAGGGAGTC
>JADYZS010000047.1 GCA_020853075.1 Anaerolineae bacterium
GAGGATGGCAGCAAACGCCAGCACCCCGGCCAGGACGACGGCTCTGCGGTTACGGTTCATGCTCCTTCGCCTTCCGCCTACTCCAGAATGACCTTCTCATCTACCAATCGCTCGCGCACAAAGCCACCTGTGGTTGCCATGCGGAAGTGAGCAGCGTCCAAAAGATACTCCATATCCAACGCATTTCGCCCCGCGCGGTTCTTCTCTACGCTCATGACGACCCAACTGCGCATGGTCTCGGCCTGCGATGGATTATAGATCATGTGCTCGCGACTGACAATATCGTGCTTGTTGTTGAGCACGAGGCCGACGTCGGCTTCGTATTGTAGGGCCGAACTTCCCCGGAGGTCCGCCAGGCGCATCCGTTTCGCCTTGAGCCCCGGCCTGTCCGATGCGGCGATGGCGATGACCTGAATCCCCATGGACATCGCCAATTCCTTCAGCCCTTGCGTCAGGAAGGTCGTTACCTCTGTCTCCGGTTGCAAGGTAGCCATATCCACCGGGATCTTTTGCAGATAGTCCACCACCAGCAGCAACCGCTGAGGGCCGACTGCGGCCATCTCTTGCACCCATTGGCGGATCTGGTCAAGGGTTGAGGTGTCGCCGCTCGCTTTCACCAGTGCGAGGCGGTTAGAATATGAAGTCATCATATCCACTATGGCAGCGTACCGTGGCATGCGCCGCAACCTTGAGATGAGGCCAACGCCGTTGGGCGTGCCTAAAGCCAATTCCGCCAACCTGCGCAGGGTCAACACCTCTCCCTTGCTGTTCTCTTCCGCGCTCTCAAGGCACAGGAGGCGCGACATCAAGTGAGCACGATCATGCTCGTAACAGACGTATATCGCGCTGCTGCGCTCGTCGTTGTGCACCACGTTGCGCGCGATCTGCAAGGCGAAGATGGTCTTGCCGACACCGTAAGGGCCGCCGACGATCATCAGATCGCCACGGCGTAGCCCCCCGTTGAGCACGTCGTCAAGAGGGTCAAAGCCGGTCGCCAGAGGCTGAAAGCGGGCCACCTCGCCTCTCGCGACTTGCTGCTCCACTTCCGCCATCACCTGGGCAAGGGTCGCCGGACCTACCGATTCTAATTCCCACCACCCCGGTTTATTGCTGGTCGGCGTTGGTTCTACCATTTGCAGGTGCTCGCTCTGCTATCTATCTTCTACTTCGTCTTACGCGTCGGCGTGAAAATAGAAGGGGATATGAAGATGCCCGCCGCCTCAATTCTATCCATGAACTTCGGGCGCACACCCGTCACCGTGAAATGGCCTTGCACCCGCCCATCCTTTACACCTGTCTGGACAAAGCGGAAGATATCCTGCATCACAATGACCTCACCCTCCATCCCCTGCACTTCGGAAATCTGTGTAACCTTGCGCGTTCCATCCGTTAAACGATCCAGGTGCACAATAAGATCAAAGGCGGAGGCTATCTGCTCGCGCACCGCGCGGAGCGGCAGCTCCATCCCTGCCATCAGGGTCATGGTTTCTATGCGATGTAAGGTGTCGCGTGGACTGTTGGAGTGGGCGGTGGTCAAAGAACCATCGTGGCCGGTGTTCATGGCTTGTAGCATATCCAGTGCTTCGCCGCCACGCACCTCGCCTACCACGATGCGATCAGGTCTCATGCGCAGCGCATTGATGACCAGTTGCCGGATCTTAATCTCGCCTTTCCCTTCCACGTTAGGCGGGCGGGCCTCAAGCCGGACGACGTGGCGTTGGCGGAGTTGCAGTTCCGCTGCATCTTCAATGGTGATGATCCGTTCCTTAGAAGGCAGAAAACTGGAAAGGACGTTCAACAGCGTCGTCTTGCCGGTGGATGTCCCGCCAGAGATCACGATGTTGAGGCGCGCCAGGACGCACGCGCGCAGAAACTCGGCGATTTCCTGCGTGAGAGCCCCCAGCCGTATCAGGTCATCGGCACTATAAGCCACTTTCGCGAATTTGCGGATGCTGATGCAAGGGCCCACCAGAGAGAGGGGGGGGATGACGGCATTGACGCGCGACCCATCAGGGAGACGCGCGTCCACCATCGGACTGCTCTCATCCACGCGGCGACCCAGAGGAGCGACGATACGATCTATAATGCGGAGGACCTGGTCTGCATCGCGGAAACGGATGTCGGTTTCCTCCAGAACGCCGTTCCTCTCAATGTATATCTGGTCAGGCCCATTCACCAGGATCTCGGTGATGGTCTCGTCTCGCAACAGCGGTTCAATGGGCCCGTAGCCCAAGATCGCCGCCACGATCTGCTCAAACAACTCTGTGCGTTCGTGGCGGCTCAGGGTAAGTTCCTCTTCGGCCAACGTCTCCGCGAAGATACGCTCCAAAGCCCGCCGCACTTCCTCAACGTTGCCGATGTCAACCGTAGGGCTCAATTCGGCGAGGAGTCGTCGTTGGACACGCTCTCGTATAACCGCGTAGGGCTCTGTGCTATCTGAATGAGCCCCGCTTCCTCCTCTCACGTTATCAGAGCGAGTGACAGGGCGGGTACCGCGAGTGAAGTTGATCATGCGGTCCGGCTACCTCTACCTTTCCCAGATAATCTCAAGACAGTCTCTACCTTATCCAGATCGGATCGTACTCATCCCATTCGGAGTTGCTGATGTTGCGCACGTTCCTGCCGTCAGCATCCATGACGAAAATCTGCTTCAATCCTGTCCGGTTAGACCAGAAGACGATGCGTTTGCTATCCGGCGACCAGGAAGGATGCTTGTCCCATTCCCAGGTGTTTTCTGTGAGTTGCCTGACTCCCGTCCCATCAGTGTTGATCACCCAGATGTCGTCGCTTCCTTTCTCTTGGCTCACAAAGGCGATGCGACTTCCATCCGGTGACCACACCGGGTCGTAACTGACAGCGGCGAAGGTAGTGAGTTGTTTGGGCGGCTGCTGGCCGAACTGTCCTGCCGGCAACGCCAGGAAGACCTGCGGTACACGGCCTGCGTTCTGAACGAAGGCGCGGATGCGGCCATCCGGCGAGAGCTGCGCCTTCTGGATGAGCGCATCGTACTCTCTGCGCCTATCTCGCGTCTCGCTGCCCAGGTATTGCCGGTTCTTCCCCGTGGTGTCCATGACCCAGAGGCCCGGCTGTTTCTCGTCATTTGAGTAGAAGATAATCATGTTGCGGTAATCTTGCAGCATCATCGGCGTCGGGGTAGGCGTCGGCGGTGTGGTCGGTGTAGGGAGGGGGGTCGGTGTTGCCGTCGGCGTTACCGTCGGTGTCGCCGTCGGCGTCAGCCTGGGCGCGATGCTGAACATGCGGCCACGAGCCAGCGCTTTATCGGCCACCGGCAGTTCAACGGCCTGGCGATACAATTCGTAGGCGAGGTAGAGGTCTCCGGCAGCCTGGCGCTGGTCGCCGCTGCGGATGTAGGCCTCGTAGAGAAGGTTGGCTATGGTTCCGCCCAGATAATCCGGCCGTTGGTCGTACACGGCCCGCAAGCGCGCGATGGCTTCATCCCACCGCCCCTCGTGATAGCGCGTTTGGCCTTCCATATAGAGGAGAGCCAAACGCTGTTCCAACGCTGCCTCGGCGCTACGGGGCTGCAAGGCCAGTGCCTTCGTGAAGTAGCCTACGGCCTGTTGCACGTCATCGGTAACTGGCGGGTTCTGGAGAATAAGCCCGCGTCCCAAGCGCATGTAGAGTTCATAAAGCCTCGCATCTACCACGTCGGGCTTGAAACTGACGTCCAGGTCCTTAATCTGTTGGTACTTGGCGATGGCATCCAGAGCGAGACCTGCCCCATAGGCGGCCTCTGCCTCCGCATAGAGACGAGCGACGTCCTGCTGATGCTGGATAGCCTTGACGCGCAGGCTGACGTCACGATACCCCGCCCTCTTGACTGAGAGTTCGCTGTATTTGGTAAGAGCACCCTGGTAGTCGCCCTCCTCCTGCAAAGCGACTGCCTCCTGGTAGAGCGCGAGGATTTCCCGCTCCTCTGCCACTCGCCGCAACCCCTCCTGTGCCTTTTCGTGGTCCGGCACCTGGGCAAGAAGCGCCTTAAAGCGGGCCTCCGCCGTGTCAAGGTCGCCCCCTTCCAGGTATCCATTGGCTTCCACCAGGAGTTGTGCTCGTTGCCGATCAACCTGAGCCTGAGCCAATAGAGGGGCGGCTCGCTCACGGATGAGTCGTACCCCCTGCACGGCAATTACGGCGAGGGTGAGCAACACTAAGATTCGGAAAACCGCCGGGCGCCACTGAATGATCCACCTTTTGGCCCGCACGCGAGACTTGGCATCAATGAGAGCCTTGAACTGGGCTTCTTCCAGGGCGCGCTGAATCAGCTGGCTATCTGGGTATTTCCGCGCCAATTCCTCAAAGGTGCGGATAGCCTCTTGCCACTCTCCGGACTGGAGATGCCCCATACCCTTTCGGAACAGGGGATCGTCTTTGCCGGCAGTATGCCCTCCAAGTGCAACTGTCATCTTGCTGGGGTTTCTCCTGGTGCTTGAGAATTTGCTTATGATCGGAGCCAGATCTTCAGCACGAGCCTGCTAACCTCCGTTCAGGCGATTCAGGAAGGTGATGGCGGTCGGTAATGCCGGCCCCAGAGCCACGACAAACATCGCAGGGAAGATAAACAAAATGAGGGGAAATACCATCTTGACGCTGGCCTGTTGGGCCAGCTCCTCGGCCCGCTGCCGGCGTTTCATGCGCACCTGGGCCGCTTGTGCGTGTAGCACCTGGGCAATGCTGACACCCAACTGGCTTGATTGCAGCAAAACGGCCACAAAGGTGCTGACCTCCTGCACGCCTGACCGTTCGGCCATCCGTTGCAAAGCAACGTCGCGGGGGGTTCCCACCCGCATCTCGGCGACAGCCCGGCGGAATTCCCGTGTCAGCGCATTGTTCCACTTCTCTCCGACCTTGACCATGGCTGATTCAAAGGCGAGTCCCGCTTCAACACCGATGGTCAACATATCAAGGGCATCCGGCAGGGCTCTCCTGATCTCGTATTTCCGCTGGTTCACACGATTGCGCAACCAGTAGAGAGGCACAAAGAAGCCGATCCCGCCCATGATGAGGGTATTGCGCGCGGCGGTAGCGACAGGGACGTTCTCGCCGAAGAGGAAGTAATAGCCTCCTCCCAGGAGTAAAACAGAAAGCAGGCGGAGGCCGAAGAAGTCAAGCATGGTCAGGCCGCCGGGGTTGCCAGCCTGAAGCAGCATCTTCTGCGTTGCCTCCGCGTTTCGTTTCGGCGCAAGCGAGCCGAGGAGACGCAAGAATCGGCGGAAGAGCGGCAACACGACCCGGCCGGCGAAGGGCTTGCGCATCTCGGCGTCTTCTATAACATCAACCCGTTCCAGGTAGCCGTCCAGCCTTCTGCGAATCATCTGGGCAGGGAAGGATGGCATGAACGCCAACCAGATAAGGATCGTGGCGAAACCGATCATCGCCCCGAAGGCGAAAGGTGAGGAGAATAAGCCACCGTTCACCAGCAGGTTGGTAATATCCACCATGCCCCTTACACCTCAATATCCAGTATCCTGCGGATGACCAGGAAGCCTGCCACCATCATAATCACAGCCGCAACCGGGAGGAGTCGCACCCAGCCCGGCTCAAAAAGACGGCTCATATACTCCGGACGCATGAGGAACAGGAGAACGGCGAGCACAACCGGCAATACCGCCAGCACGTATCCGCTCAAGCGTTGCTGGGCTGTGAGGACGAATATCTCTCGTTTGATACGTATGCGGTCGCGCACGGTCTCGCCGATAACCTCCAGGGTTTGAGCCAGGTTGCCGCCCATCTCATACTGGACATTGATGGCCGTCACCACCAAATCCGCGTCGTCGGTGCCGATACGATCTGCCATGTCGCTCAGCGCCTGCTGGGCCGAGAGGCCAAGCCCGATTGCGCGCACGACGCGCGCGAACTCGGCAGAGGCCGGCGGCGGCAATTGTTCTATAACCACGTGCAGCGATTGGGATATACCATAGCCCGCGCGCAACGCGCCCACCAATAACGTGAGCACGTCTGGCAATTGCTCGGTGAAGGCGTTCTGGCGGCGTTGTCTCTTGACGCCAACGTAGAAGATAGGCGCATAGCCGAGGAGTGCTGCCAGAGCAAGGCCGATCAGGGGGCCGCCACGGGCGAAACCTATGAGAAAGCCAAAGAAGGCTGCGCCCAGGATCAGCATGGTGAACTCGGCTACGGTGAACGGCAGGTCGGCGCGCGCAATCTCCCTCGCCAGGATGGGCCCCAGGCCGAACCCCTGCATAATCCGGTTGATTCCCGTCAGGGCTGGTCGCCGTAGGGTCGCGTAGGGGCTGGTGTCTGGGTTGGCTGGCAGGTTCTTGGTCAGGCCGCTGTATTGGCGCAGGCGGGCCTCAATGGGGTCCTCGGTGCGCGCCATGCGCCACAGGGCGATAAAGAAGGTCATGATGGCGATCATGACGAGAAAGCCAAAAGTCAGCGGTCCCATACTGCTCCCCATCCTGACAACAGGCGGTAGGCTGCTAGCGCGCGCACGCTGAATCGCTGCCTATTTCCCACGCCGGTAGAAGATCGCGCCGGCGATGACAATTGTTAGACCGAGGAAGATACCGCGTAGGCCGCTAATGGCTCCTACGTCCACAAAGGCCGCGGCTGCGGCCAGGAGTACGCCGATGATAATAAGAATGTAGCTGATGACGCGCTTGCCCATAGGATGGCCTCCCTGTGGTTCAGGATCATTAAGTGGGCTGAAGCCTTGAGATGGTATCCAGATGCAACCACGTCGCTAGCCTCAAACGTTAGCGGAACGAAAGCCTCGGCGCAACCGGCCCATCAAGCCGCCTTTCGCCTCCTCGCCCATAGAGGCCGGCATCATCTCGTGTCTCAGATCGTCGGCGAGCATGCGGGCAAGTTGCCTGATGGCTCTGGCAACCGCGCTGCGCCGGTGGCTCATCACCATCGGTACCCCTCTATTGACGCTGTGGGTTGCCAGGGGCTGGTCATCTGGGATTCTATACCTCACTTGCACGTGCAAGCGTTCTCCGATGTCTCGTGCAGAAATACCGCCCGGTATCGTGGCACGGTTCAGCACAAGCCACAGCTTCTCATTGGGGTAGCCGCGCTCGTGCAGTTGGTCAAGCATGAGGCGCGTGTTGCGCAGGCCCACCATCTCCGGCAACACGGTCATTACGATGCGGTCTGCCCCATCCAAGAAGGCGAAGGCGGTCTCGTCCAAAGGCAATCCCAGATCAACCACAACCCAGGGAAACATCTTTTTAAGGCGGGCAAGGACTTGCTGCACCTGGGGCAGTGTGATAGGAGTGGATAGGTCGCCGGGCGGCGGCGCCAGCAAGATGCGTACCCCTGATACGTGGCTGGCGAGCACGCTGGAGACCAGGTCTTCATCCAGGCGCGAAAGTCGCGGCAGCAAGTCCGAGATGTTGCGCTCCTGGTAGAGATTCAAGGCTACATCCAGGGCGGGAGCAGCGAAATCGGCGTCCACCAGGATAACGGATCTGCGGTCTATCGCTTGTAGGCTGACCGCTGTGTTGATCGCTAGGGTTGTGCGCCCCGTGCCTCCCTTCGGCGCGCAGAAGACAATGATGCGCCCGTTGGCGCCTCCTCCACCCTCTGGCTCCTGGGTGCGGCTGCCCCGTTGGGCCAGGACCTGCCGCAGGCTGGCGATGAGGTCGTCGGTATGAAGTGGCTTCGTAACGAATCCGCGCGCGCCCGCGAGGACGGCCTGGCGCGCTCGGTTCATGGCGCCTGCCTCTATCAACGCGAGAATCGCGGCTCCCGGCACGCGCGAGGAGAGTTGGGTGATGAGCGCATTGGCGTCGGCTCCGCCGAGCGCGTCATCCACCAAGACCACGTGGGGAACCAAGTCCTGAGCACGCACAGGAGCCAACTCTGGCTGCGCCACCCAATAGAGCCGGTGATCACCTGCCCCTCGTGCCAGGGATTCCCCGATTTCATCTCTTGCACTTTCTGCTGTACTGACAAGGAGAATGCGCAGGGCTTCTCCGGGAATTAACGTCGGCAATTGCCCCTCCACCGGGCTGTTGACTGTTAAAGCCTGCCCTATTATACCACAACTCATTGCAGACCGAAGGTGATATAGATACTAACCCAGCCAGACTGAAAAGACCCGGTCATCGGTTAGAAACCGACGGCAACCGGCTAGGAAGCCCGCAGAGCGGGCTTAACGAACGTGCAGCCGTACTCGCCCCGCGGAGCGGGACTTTGCGGGCCTCCCACCGCCGTCGGATTTTATCCGATGGCGGCCTGTTTCTAGACTTCTCTGACAGTCTCTACGGCCCCACCTTCGTCGGGATCTGGTAACGGTTGATAAGATAGTCCACATCTACCGGCTCTGCCGGAAGGGGGCGCTCCATACCTGGCGCGCGCAGGACTACGTCCATGATACCGCCGGCATCCTTCACGTATTTCAATACCAGGGCGTCTTGCGCGCTCACCGCCAGCAGCAGCGCGTCCGGAGCGCGCGTATCACCACCTGTGGGGGTTCTGCCGGCCACGATAGCCGAGATGGTTACGTTCTGGAGCAGATTGAAGGTCGCTTGCTCCTTCTCGCGTATCACCACCGTTCCGCTGGTTGTGCCTCCTGCTTCGCTAGGTGTAGTAACCTGGGTGCCGCGATTGGCGGGGAACTCCAGCGAAAAGAGGAGGTCCACGTGGTCGCCGGGCTTCAGAACACCCACGCGGCTCATCAGGTCCTGAGCGGGGATCGCCATCAGCACTTCGTCTGCCGCGACAACCAGAGCCAACCGTCCATCGGCAGAGGTGACGTTAGGATCCAAGAGGCGTTGGGCCAGGACAACCTCGCCTGGATAGAGGTCCACCAGCGTCAGGCGGCCGGCGGCCTGTTCCACCTCGCGGATAGCCCCTTCGGGCACGGAATCTACCGGGATGTCCTTCAGTTGCAGGTCACCGGCGCTCAGAAGTGATCGCACCGCGAGCGCCCGCGCCGCGACTACCACTTTTACCCTCGGTTGCACAACCTCCTGACCTGTGCGCTGGGCCGTGGCCCTTGTCAGGCTGATGAAGGCGACGAAGCCCGCCAAAACCGCAACAACCAAGCCGGCCGTTAGCCACAGGAGACCTCGCAAACGTCCCATGCTACCCTCCTGAGAATCTGTGTACCATCATCCCCTGGCTCTACCTGGAAAAAGCGGCGGCACACCTGCTCGTCGCAGCCCGCTGCCGCAGGCTCTTTCGCAAGGCGTGTCCGCCGCTGAGGAGCGCAAGGCTATTCGCAAGCCCTGGCGTTACCTCCTCTATGGAGCCAGGTGTGCTATTGTATCAAACGCAAGCGGATACGGTCAAAGATCGTTTGGTAGATCGCCAGGAGATCGCCGGCAGTGGGCGCATAAAATGCTTCGCCGTTGGTTATGTCGGCGATATCCTGCATCAAGCCCATGTCGGCGTTGTCACCCAGGCCGATGGCATAGATGACAATGTTGTTTTGCGCGGCGATGTCTGCCTGGTTGCGTGTTGAGCTCTGTGCGGCAGCACAGGTGCCCGTTGGGCTGGAGCAGCAGTCAATGCCTTCATTTGGCACTTTGTTCGGGAGCCCATCGGTTAGGAAGACAATGATGCGCAACGCGTTGGCCCGTCCGCGCGGGCTTATCAGTTCGTTTTTCCCTGTTGCGATGCCTCCTGGTGCGTTGGTACAGCCGTTCGCCGTCAACACATCAAGGGCAGATTTTACCGCCGGGAAATTAGAAGTCAGTTGTTGATTGAGGGTCGCGTTATCCGCATACGATGCCAGGCCCATGTGGGTCAGGTTGGGGTTGTTCATATCCACGAAGGCTTTGGCCGCGTCCTTTGCGTCGGTGATGGGTTGCGGTGGTAAGGTCCAAACGCCACCACAGGCGATACAAGATGACTCGCTGGCGCCACAAGGGATGCTACACGAGTCGTCATCCATGCTGCCGGAGCGGTCAAAAACCAACATGATGTCCAGAGGCGAGAAGCCGCCCCCCGCCGTCCCTGCCGCGCTGATGGTGTTGAATCCTACCACACCGGCGAAGATGGTGGGGAAGGTCGTCCTGGCGATGACCTTGATGCCAGTAGCATTGGCAGGGACGGGCCCGCCGCCGACTACTTCGTTGCCGGGAAGGTAGTATGCCTCAAAAGACAGCGCCCGGTTCTGATTGATGGCGTATTCGTACACCGCGTCATAGACATCGTCGTCAATGCCGCCGTCGGCCAGAACCCAGGCTCCCGCCAGGGCTGCGGCGTCGGCGGCATTCTGCATCCGGCGCCGCTCTGTGTAGGCCAGACCAAAATCAATCGCCAGGGCCAATATGGAAAGGAGCGCGAGGGTGCTGAGTGCCACCAGGATCAGCGACTGTCCACTTTCGTTACGCTCGCTTCTTTTCGTAAGCGGCCTCATAGCCACCTCTCACCCGTTGCCCCTGCCTACTCTATCTGCATGGTGGAGACGCTGTTGAGCCGGAGGGTTGGATTTCCTCCCGCGATCTCCATGACAAAGCCGGTGATCAGGCTTACGTCGTAAATCGCTTCTACCCGGATGGTGTTGCCCCCTGGCCGGGTGATGTTGATTTGCAACGCGCCGCTGCTGAGCCCCGAAGTCAAGCGACGGGCCGCCGCCTCAATACCGGCGTCGTCGGTGGGATGGACGATGCCGTAGCGGGCCCCTTCGCGCGTAGCGTTGGCAATCGTGTCATAAGAAAAAATGATGATCCCAAAGTCAATGATACCGAAAAGAAGCAAGAAAAGGAGGGGCAAAATGATGGCGAATTCTACGACCTCTTGCCCTTTATCGCTTCGCAAGCGTTTCCACATCGGCGTTTTTCCTCAGCGGGCGCGGAACACCGCAGTTGCCTGCAGCGGTATACTACCGCTCCCCAAGACGCCTCCCATCACCAGAGAGAAGTTCATCTGCACGGTGACTCGCACCGGATTCCCCGATCCGCTTTGCGTTACCGAGCAGGTTGCCGTAGAGAGGTCCACGCCGCTGGTGCTGGCCTCGTTCACGACGGTAGTGCAGATTCTGCCGGTGTCCCACGGATAATTGACGCCGACGCGGGCCCCTTCGCGCGCGGCGTTCAGCATTGTGATGTAAGTGTGGTAGGCGCGGCCAACGTCCACCACGCCCGCCAGTATCAACAGCAGGAGGGGGACAATGATGGCTGTTTCTAACAAACTAGCGCCCACCTCGCGGGGGCGCTTGTCTTGCAGCATAATCTTTGCTTGCTCCCCATGGTGGGAAAAGGAGCCGATCCGGTGGGCTCGCTTAGATCCCCGCAAGTCGCCCCGTTCATCGCGAGGCCACTTTTGTTGCATGATGGTACAGGGGGGCAGCACTTGGCTGGGGGCCCTTCGTATTGGCTGCCCCCCTCCCAAGGCCCGAAGGCCGTATGGGCTATTTGGTGAGCTCGGTCACAGCCTTCTGGAGAGCCGTGCTGACCGCATTGGCAACCTGCGGGAAGACCGCGACCAGGGCTACGGCGACGAGAAGGACGAGCAGGGCATATTCCACCACGTCCTGCCCCTCTTCATCGCGCAGCGCGCGCAGCATATTGACAATGCGAAGATAGAAGAGTTCTACCACGTTCTGTTCCTCCTGGGGCAGCGCCCCTGTCTTTGAATCGCAGTGCAAGCGTTCCCAGAGCGATAATGCAGAAACGCCCACTTTCTGGTGGGCGTTATCCTCATCGTGTGACTTGATACCAGCGGCGCTCCCACGTTAAATGTTGGCGAATGGGGCTAATGGCCTATTGAAGTCGGCGCGCCTCTATGATATGCTGTCAGCACACGAAGGGTTCCGCCCGGACCCAGGTGCCATGGCCCCGGTAGTTGCCGCTACAAGGGGCCGCTTTTTGCTTCTTGGGTAATTCTGTTACCAAGAGGCCGACGCAGAACGGATTAATCCTGTTCCCCGTCGGCGCGTTGTAGCATAGGCCCCCTCCCTGCTACACTGCATCATCCGGGCTTGCAGTCCCCCCTGTGCTGTCTGCCCTATGATGGTACGTTAGCCTGCCGCCCCCAGTGCTCCCCCTGCGTCAGACCCACGTTTAACCAAGTGTCTATGGCGATTATATACAATAACGCAACCACTGTCAATACCCTTACCTTACAAGTAGTTTACAAAGGGCACAGGGGGTTGACAAGGGATGTCCTGCTAACAACTGGTGCGAGGACTATCTAAATAAGCGGTCAGCGGATAGGGCGCGGATTAGCGGATATCGCCGCCGCGCGAAGGCTATCCGCTGACCCTGCCGTTCCATCATTTTATCCGGTGGTTCCTTTTGCGGCGCGGCCCCGGCTAGACTATAATGGCAAGAGAGACCGGGTTCCTGGATCTCTTCCACGGTGAACCGTTGCTCCGGATGCGATGGCTATGCCCGACCATACAGACGAACAGGTAGCAAGATACCTTCCGACTCCGCAGGACGGCCCCGGCTGGTGGACGCGGTTCCAGGCCGCGCTGGGCCACCTGGTCACCGGCAAACTGTCCCTGGATGATCTGTGGCTGCTCGTGGTTCCTCTGGGCATGATTATGTTGTTGGGCCTGGAACAGATCCGGCCTCACGACTTCTGGTGGCATCTGCGAAGCGGCCAGATCATCGTGGAGAATGGCTCCCTCCTGAGAGCCGACCTTTTCAGTTTCACCCGGTACGGTTCTTCCTACACGACCCAGTATTGGCTGGCAGAGGTTGTCCTCTATCTCCTTTACCGACTCGGTGGGCTCCCCCTCGTCATATTCTGCCATGCCATCCTCATAGCCTGTGGGTACGTGCTCGTTGAGGCGGCCTCCCTGCGGTTGGCCGGCGGAGACGTGCGGGCGGCGGCCCTGGCTACCGTCGCGGCGATGGCTCTCGGTATGATGAACTGGACGGTGCGACCTCAATCCTTCTCGTTTTTGCTCTTCGGTGTGCTGGTTTGGATCCTGGAGACGCACCGGGCGCGGGGAGGACGGGTGATCTGGGCTGTTGTGCCGTTGTTTGCCCTGTGGTCTAACATGCACGCCGTCTATGCCTTCGGCATAGCGCTGCTGGCCGTCTATGTCCTGTCTCACCTGTTTGCGGATTACGTGCAACACCGCTCGCTTGGGCAACAGACGCGCCCGTTGCTTGGGGCTGGTGTCGCCTCGTTGTTTGCCTTGTCCCTCAATCCTGGCGGCCTCCGGGCTATCGCTGCTTATCTCTCTAGCCTACTCCAAAGCAGCGTCGTGCAGAACAGCATTATAGAGTGGCAGCCCCTGTCTATAAGAGAAACAGATGGGCAGGTGTTTGTTGTGACGGTGGTTCTGTTTCTTCTGTTGGCCTTCCATCGCCGCGTCTCTTTGCCACTCTACCTGGTTGCCGGGATGCTCCTCCTCGGCATCTTAAGCCTCTACACGCGGCGGGTATCCCCCTGGTTCGGGATGGCGGCTGCCCCCGCCTTTGCATTGGTCCTGGCCACACCGGCAAACTGGTTCTACCAGAAAACCCCGTTCCGGTCTGGGGGAGGGTCGCGCCTGTTTAATTACCTCTTTGTGGGGGCGCTGACTCTCCTTCTCGTCGCACGCTTGCCGTGGTTGCGGCCATACCTGCCGTTACCTCCTGAGAAGCGTTCCTACATTGCGGGCACCGAGACCCCTGTGCAGGCCGCCGTGGCCCTCTGTCGCCTCGGCCCTGGCCTGCGACCTTTCAACAACATGGTGTATGGCAGTTACTTGATCTGGGCTTGCCCGGAGGTGCCCGTATTCATAGACCCGCGCGTGGAGCTATATCCTGATCGCATCTGGTACGATTATTTCCTGGTGGGCAGCGGACAGTTCGGTTGGGAGAAGGTGTTGGCCGGCTATGGCGTCAACGCCATCATTGTAGATAAGGTGGAGCAAGGGATACTCATTGCTGCGGTCAGGGCGTCGGGGAACTGGCAACTTATCTACGAAGACGACCACACGGCGCTTTACCATTTGCCCTAGAGGCGACGAGGGTCAGCGGATGCCTGCGGCGTAGCGGATTAGCGGATAGTCCCTCGTAGAGAGGCGTCATCCGCTGACTTGAAAATAGCCTCGCGGTCATTCCCTGTGCCGGTCTTCGCCCGGCCAGGGCGGAGTACCGGCTGAGCGGGTTAACCCCCAAGACTACCGCCTAGAGCCATGACCAGCGAAGAATCTCACACCACTCCGAGATGCTTCGGCCCACAGTGTGCCGATCTGCCGGGCACACTGTGGGCCCGGCAAACTGCGGGCCTCAGCACCGTTCGTGCCGCGAGCAGCGGCGGCACGCCGGCCGTTCGCCTTGGCGTGCCCGCCAGGGCACGGCACAGGGTGCGAGACGGCATGACATTTTCATGCGAGGTGGTGAAGAGAGTTCATGTTGACTAATCCGTTGCTTGCACCTCGTCGGCGCAAGCCGACAGGCTACTTATCAGCTGATCGGGAATCCCCCCCCCATATTTTTAGGATAGGTACTTAAGGTGAGATACGATGATCGTTCGGCTCCGACGCAACAGACCGCTGAAACTGGCACTTTTGCTGATCCTCGCGGCCATTCTTGTAAGGCAGAGCCTTCACGCCATCGGTAGCGCCGATCCCCACAGTGATGATTTCATCCAGTATTGGGCGGCAGGGCGGCTTGTGCTCATCGGTGGCAATCCCTACCTGCCTGCGGATGAGCAACTCCTTTCCGTGCCAGAGGCTGTGGATTGGTTGCGGGTGGAACGGGTCATCACGTATCTGCCACCCTGGGCGTTATCTTCCTTCGTACCTATCGGCTTTGTTTCTTTTTCCACTGCTCGCTTCATCTGGCTATTGGTCAGCTTGGGGCTGATTCTTGTCTGCGGAGACTGCCTTTGGCATCTCTATGGTGGCCCGGCCCGTTATAAGTGGCTGGCTCCCTGCCTCTGTGCTACCTTCTTTCCTGCCGTCAGCGCATGGCGTAATGGGCAGATTGGGCCTTTGATCCTGGCAGGTGTTGTTGCCTTCTTGTATTTTCAGAAGCGACAGCGATGGGGCTGGGCCGCGGTGGCCGCTCTCGTGATGGCTTTCAAGCCTCACCCGATCTATCTGGTGTGGATAGCCCTCTGCATTTGGATCTTCCGGTACCGGCTCTGGCGGTTGTCTCTGATGATAGCGGCTGCCGTAGCGATTGCGACGGCGATCACGTTGGCGTTTAACCCCTACGTGATCGGCCAATACGCCAACGCCTTAGCGCGCGTGTCACCGTTTTACTGGGGGACACCTACTCTCGGATCAATTCTGCGGTTGGCGTTTGGCTGGGAGTATTCCTGGCTACCCTTCATCGCGCCGGCCTTGGGGATCATCTGGCTGGGGCTCTACCAGGGACGACGTAAGGGGATCTGGCAGTGGCTGGAGGAGATGCCTTTGCTACTCCTCGTATCGGTCACCACCAGTTGGTATGGCTGGCCGGTAGATCAGGTCGTCTTGTTACCGGCGGTGATGCAGGTTGCCGTCTGGAGCACAACGAGTCCCCGGCGTGCGGCTGCCATCGTTTCCCTCGTGGTGTATCTGGTAATCAACGGTGTGCTTCTGGTGATGAACCAGTTGGCGGTAAACCAGTTCCATTTCTATTGGCTGGCGCCGGCACTGTTAGTGGGTTACGTCAGCGCGCGCCGGGGTTTCCGGCGTGAGGAAGAGGTCGCTGCGCTCTCGCGCGCCGAACGCGCCTCTGAGCCGGCCGGCCAATATGGACGGTAACCTGTGTGCTGGGCCATCCATAGCAACGAGGGGATGTTCCGAGACATCCCCTCGTTTGGCAATGGACCGTCCGGTGGGCCCCCGCGCCCCGAAACGGCAAATGGGGTAGGTAAATAGCTCAGGAAGCACCGGCCATGCGCACGGCCAATAGCAACATACACACCATGGCGGTCAGTTTGAGGCCGGTACGGTGCAGCATCGCCTCGCGCTGGGGCGATAACCGCAACCCCAGGCGCGCTACACTGAGCACCAGGATGTGGCCGCCATCCAGCCCTGGTAACGGCAGCAAGTTGTAGAACGCCAGGAGGAGCGAAATAGCCGCCGTGGCGATGAGCCAGGATTGGGCTGCCGGGTCAGACCTTGTGAAGATGGCAAGGACGATCAGGGCTGCCATAAGGAGGAGGCTGGCTATGGGGCCACCAGCGGCAACGGTGAGGTCCTGTTTCCAGGGACGGCGATCCTCGCCGGTTTCACTCCGCCGCCCCAGCAGGCCGACGGCCATCCCGACCGGCACAAGCCGCCATTCAAACTGCACGCCGTTGGCGAAGGATCGCCGCCAGAGGATCGGCCCCAGGCCAACGGCTATTAACTTAATGGGAATGTGCAACGCCTTTGCCATAACCAGGTGTCCGAATTCGTGTCCGATGGTTGCCAATATGAGCGCAAGAGCAAACCCAACCAGCGAGAAGGGCATAGCGAATGTTGGTGACATGTATATTGTAGTCCGCTGTGACGCGTGATGATTCCCCTGCATTTTTCCCTTCCCCTTCCCTACTTTATCTGTTTTCGTGCCGCCTCGCAATAGTACCAGGGTGACAAACCGTTGGCACGGGCGATAGGACTTTCGGCCTATCGGTGTGTAAAACCACAAAGGCACGAAGGTCTATTCGGGTCAGCGGATGGGTAGAGGATAAGCGGATACCGTCTGCCCACAAGAAGGCTATCCGCTAATCGGCCACGCCGAAGCCATCCGCTGATCTGGAGGTACAACGAGGAATCATGAACCAGGGGGAGGTAGCGAGGTGGATCAGCCAGGTCGCCGTCCGATGAACAACCCTCTGCCGGTTAGCCCGTCAGGATCATACGTCACGTCAAGGCCGACTCCATTAGAACTGAAGAGGCACGTCACGACGTCGTACTCACGGCCCAGGTTGAAAGCGGTCATGTCTCCGTGATGGAAGGGGATGCCGGGGTTCCCTTGCTTATCCCATCGCCTCCACCAGCGCCCGCACGATCTCCTTTGGTGAACCGATGATACCCCAATCGGCGGCTTTCAACAAGGGAGCATCGCTCTCGCGACATAAGGCGATAACGGCCCGGGCGCCTTCCATGCCCAGGTAATGCTCCGTCGTTCCTTCTATGCCGCAGGCGATGTAGAGCGCGGGCGTGACGATCACACCCAGCGCGCCGACCTGCTGCTCCGGCCCGATCCAGCCCATGTCCAGCGCGCCACGGTCCCCGGCGATGGCCGCGCCCAGCCGTGCCGCCAGTTGCTGTACCAGCGCAAAACCCTCCGCATCTTCCATCCCGCGCCCTGCGCTGACGACGATGCGCGCGGTGGTGAGCGCAGGGGGCGACGCGACTTCCGGCGCGGGCTCATATTGCACCGCGTCGGGCTGCCATGATGCGGATAGTTGCTCTATGCTCCCTGTGCGGCTGCGGTCAGGGTAGGGCAGGGGGAACGCGCCCGCGCGCACTGTGACGATCTGCGGCTTCGCCAGGCAGGCGATGACCTGGGAGGCTATACCCTCGTAGATGGGGCGGGTGACGAGGAGGGCGCGGTCTATGGGGTCAGCGCGCACGTCCTCAGCCTCGGTGACGAGGGATGCATCCAATGCCTGGGCGACGCGCGCGGCGAGGGCACGGTTAGTGATGCTGTCATCCAGCAGGACGATCTCCGGCTTGCGCTCGCGCAGGAACGCGGCCAGCGTCTCCGCGTCGGCCTGGCCGGGAGCCAGATAGACGTAATCTGCGCCGTGCGCAATGAGTGTCTGTGCCGTCTCTTCGTCGGGCGCGCCGGCCAGCAGGAACCGCACGTAAGCCCCCAACCCATCGGCTAGCCCGCGCGCCTTGCCCACGGTCTGCAAAGATAGGTCGGAAAGCCGGCCCTCAACGGCAGAGGCCAGCCCCCAAATATCCCGGTAGCCTTCCTCTCCTACCGGCTCGCCCATTAACGCTTCCAGATACGATAGGTCTTGCATGGTTTTCGCTTTCAAAGAGTGCCTGGCGGAGTTGCCTTCCGTCATGCTGAGCCCCCGCAGGGGGCGAAGCATCTCAAGCCTGTTATTGAGACCCTTCGCTGCGCTCAGGGTGACAACCTGGATTCCGTCAGGGGTGCTAAATGAGCCTTTTTCCTCTCAACTCCGCGACCAGGGAGCGCGCGGCCTCCTCCGGCGAGCCGGAGAGGATGAAGCCCAGGTTGCGCTCCGGCGGCATCACTAGGTTGCGTTCCTCTGTGTGCCGCGCCGAGATTTCTTCTGGCGACAGGCCCAGGTCGTCGCAGTCCCAGGTCTCTACCTCTGCCTCGCGGTAAGCCCAGGCGATGCGTAGCGCGGGCGGGTAGCGCGGCTTCTCTCTCTGGCGCGTGACGGCCAGGACCGCAGGCAAGGCGACTGAGACAGACCATCGTTGCTTTTCGTCCCTCTGGAACGCGCGGAGGATACTATCTTCTAATTGCGGTTCTGACGCATCCGTCACCACAGGCCAGCCTAGTTCTTGCGCCAGGCGGGCAGGGAGCGTACCCCCGCCGGTATCCAACGCGCGCTCGCCCGTGAGCACCAGGCTCACGTCGCCGATGTGCTCCACCGCGCGCGCGAGGGCTCTTGCCACACCTGACGCGTCCGCTCCGGCCAACATCTCGTCGCTCAGGAGGATGGCACGATCCGCGCCCATCGCCAGCGCCTCGCGCAGCGCGTCGCTTACGTCCCGCGCGCCGACGCTTAGGGCGATGACCTCGCCTCCGTGCCGTTCCCGTAGGCGCAGCGCGGCTTCCAAAGCGTATCTATCCGGCGGATTGACGATGCGCGCGGCCTGGCGCGGGTCAATAGCCTCGCGCGAGCGAGAGAGTCTCACGGCGCGCGGGTCAAGGATTTGCTTGATGCAGACGGCGATACGCATGTCGGACTCCGAATTTCTATCTTACCGCAGAGTCCGCAGAGAACACTTTTTACCTCTGTGCTCTCGGCGTTCTCTGCGGTTAATTCTCACGGACGTATCCGCACACCTGCCTCGCGGAATAACTCCGTGGCGATGACGATACGCTGGATCTCGTTGGTTCCCTCAAACAACTCCGCGATGCGGCTGTCGCGCAACATCCGCTCCAGAGGGAAATCGCGGCTGTAGCCCAGCGCGCCGTGGATCTGCATGGCACGGTCCACGCAGCGCGAGGCGATCTCGCTCCCCAGGAGCTTGCACATCCCGGCCTCTTTGGTGAAAGGCTGCTTTGTATCTACCAGCCAGGCGGTGCGATAGACCAGCGAGCGCAGGGCCTCTATCTCCGCGGCCATCTCTGCGACCATGAATTGCACCGACTGCAAATGGGCCAGGGGGCGGCCAAATTGCTCGCGCACGCGGGCGTAACGAATCGCCATTTCCAAAGCCGTCTCCGCGCCGCCGAGGCAAGCCGCGCCCAGCGTTACGCGCCCCACGTCCAGGCTCTGCATGAAAGTCACGAACCCAAGTCCCACCTGGCCCAAGACGTTCGCCGCCGGCACCTCCACCTCGTCAAAGATCAACTCGGCGGTGGCGCTGCCGCGAATACCCATCTTATCCTCAATCGTGCCGACCTTATAGCCCGGATACTCTTTCTCTACGATGAAGGCGGTGACGCCGCCGCGCGCGCCCAGCGCGGGATCGGTGACGGCCATCACCGAGATGATGTCGGCGAAGGAGCCGTTGGTGATGTAGATCTTCGTGCCGTTGAGGATGTAGCGGTCACCGTCGCGGACGGCGCGGGTGCGTATAGCTGCGGCGTCGGAGCCCGCGCCCGGTTCGGTGAGCGCGAAGGCAGCCAGTTTCTCGCCACGAGCCAGGGGAACCAGATACCTTTGCTTCTGCTCCTCGGTGCCACCCAGATAGATCGCCATGGCGCCGATACCGATGTGCGCGCCGATGAAGGTCGCGGTGGAGGTGCACACGCGGCCCATCTCCTCCAACAAGATGCAATAACCCATCTCGCCCAGGCCCGCGCCGCCGTACTTCTGCGGAAACGGCACACCTAGCAAGCCCGCTTGCCGTAGTTTCGGAATCGTCTCCCAGGGGACGCGATCCTCCCGATCTATCGTGGCCGCGAGGGGGCGCACCTCTTCCTCGGCGAACTCGCGCACCATGCGCCGGAAGGCGACCATCTCAGGTGGAAACGAGAAGTCCATCTCCTCAGGCTCCTTGCTAGGTCAGCGGAAAGAGATACACCACGGAGACACGCAGAATAGATTCAGCGGATAGGTAGCGGATTAGCGGATGGTCCCTACGGGCTGCTTTTCGTCTCTCCCCCGTTCGTTTTACGGGGGAGGGTTGGCCGCGAAGCGTTCCGTCGCTTGCACCTGTGCTGGGCTGCGCCCGGCCAGGGCGCAGGGTCGACTAATCGGCGCAAGCCAACAGGCACGCGGGTGTGGGGGCCTTTCGCTAATCCGCTACGCCGCAGGCATCCGCTGACCCCCTGTGGCATCACGCGACGACCGCGATCCCTTTCTCCGCCAGCATCTCTCGCGCGATGACGGCGCGTTGCAGCAAGCCGGGCCCTTCGGCGATGTCCAGCGCGCGGGCATCGCGGAACCAGCGCTCAATGGGGTAATCTTTCATGTAGCCCGCGCCGCCGTGGACCTGCACCATGCGGTTGGCGACGCGCAGGGCGACCTGGCTGCCGAAGAGTTTGGCAATGGCCGCATCCTGGGTGTAGTCTCCACCTTGGTCGGCCTTCCAGGCCACGGAGTCCACCAGGTGTCGCAGCGCCGCGATCTCCGCGCTGGAATCGGCCAGATAGTTCTGGATAGCCTGCTTCTCGGCGATGAAAACCCCGAACTGCTTCCTTTGCAGAGCAAAGGTGATGCCCAGGTCTAGCGTGGCTTGGGCCGCGCCGAGGCTCATGGCCGCGACGCTCAGGCGTCCCCGATCCTGCGCCGCACGGGCGATAGCCAATCCTTCTCCTTCGGCTCCCAGGCGACTCTCCACAAGGACACGGCAGCCTTCCAGATAAAGGGGATTGAGGGCGAGGCCGCGCAAACCAAGCGTCCGCTCGCGCCGCCCTACGGTGAGACCGTTTGCCTCTCGCTCTATCAGGAACGGGGTAACACCACCTTCCGTACAGGCGAAGATGACGAATAGGCCCGCGATCTCACCGTTGGCGACCCAGGTCTTTGTTCCGTCCAGAACGTAAGAATCGCCTTCGCGCCGGGCGCGCGTGCGCAGGTTGCCGAAGTCGCTCCCTGCCTCCGGTTCCGTCAGCGCGAACGCGCCAGTGCGCTCGCCCGCGGCCAGCGCAGGCAGATAGCGTTCCTTCTGTTCCTCTGTGCCGTGGCGCAAGACCGTCAGCGCGGCCAGGCCGGTGTGGGTATGGACGGTGAACGCGGTGGAAAGGCAGGCGCGACCCAACGCCTCCAACAGCAAGGTATAGCCCAGCATGTCCAACCCTGCGCCGCCGTAAGCCTCCGGCAGCGGCGCTCCCAGGAACCCCTGTTGCGCGGCCTTCTGCAACGCCGCCAGCGGCGGGCGTTCCTCGGCGTCCAGGGCAGCGGCTTGCGGCGCGACCTCCTTCGCGGCAAATTCGGCAAAGAGGTCGCGGAACATCTGTTGTTCTTCGGTTAAGGAGAAATCCATGTTCGTTGTGTACCTCTGCCTTCACCCTTCCCCTTCGCCCCGTACGGCGAGTACGCCCACGGGGCTTCCCCTTCCCTCTTCCATATTTAGGAGAGGGAAGGGGTTGGGGGGATAGGTGAGGGCCGTCCTTTTCTCCACCCCTACTTATCCTGGAAAATCGGCTGCCGCTTCTGCAAGAAAGCGGTCACGCCTTCGCGCATGTCGTGAGTCTGCGTCAACTCCAGGAAGCGATCCACTTCGTACAGGAGGCCGTCGGCCAGGGAAAGCCGCCCGGAGTGGTCCACCGCGGCCAACGCCGCGGCAATCGCCACCGCGCTCTTGCTGGCGATCTTCTTCGCCAGTCCCTTCGCCTCTTTGATGAGCGCGTCGCCCGGCACTACCTTGTTGACCAGCCCCAGCCGGTATGCCTCTTGCGCGTTGATCAGATCCCCCGTCAGAATCAATTCCAGAGCCTTGCCCTTGCCCAGAATTCGCGGCAGCCGCTGCGTGCCACCCCAGCCGGGGATGATGCCCAGGTTGATCTCGGTCTGGCCCAGGCGCGCCCGGTCGGAGGCGAGGCGGATGTGGCAGGCCATCGCCAATTCCAGGCCGCCACCGATGCACGCGCCGTTGATGGCCGCGATGACCGGCTTCCTGGCCGACTCCACCTTGCTAAAGACGGCCTGCCCCTTGAGGAGCATACGGCGGGCATCACCCTCATTTGCGCCGTCGCCCAGGCGGGCGATCTCGTTGATGTCTGCACCGGCGACGAAGACGTTGGGCCCTGCGCCGGTGATAATCAAGACCTTCACATCAGGATTCGCCATCGCTTCATCCAGCGCGCCGTCCAGTTCCATCATGGTGGCTGCATTGAAGGCGTTGACAGGCGGATGGTCAATGGTGAGGATGGCGATGCGCTCCTCTATCGTCATTTTGACAAACTGGCGTTCGGACATTTTCTACTCCTTTGAGTCCTAATCGGTGCAGCCTGCCATCGGATAAATCCGACGGCTACATTCGCAAAACCCGCAGAGCGGGTTTCTTGATCGATAGCCGTCGGTTTCCAACCGATGGCCGGCACTCTGAATCATCCGGTATATTCGTGGAAGCCTTTGCCTACCTTACGCCCCAGGTGTCCTGCGCGCACCTTCAGTTTCAGCAAGCGTGCGGGCCGGAAGCGTTCGCCACCCCAGGCTGCGCTCTGGTACTCCTCTAACCCGGCCAGCACGGTATCCAGGCCCAGGTGGTCGGCCAGGGCCAGGGGGCCCATGCGCTCGCCGTGCCAGGTCATGCCTGTGCCGGCGACCATCGCCATGTCAATGTCGGCGATGCCCGCGATGCGCTCCTGCCGGCAGAGGGCTGCCTCGTTGATGAGGGGATAGACCAGCCGCTCTACGCAGAAGGGTGTATTGGTGCGCACACCGTTTGTATGCTGCATCTCGGCGATCATCGCTTTCACCGGCTCGTCCGACTCGTTGCCGTAGCCGTAGAAGCCTGCACCGGCCTTCTCACCCAGGCGATTGGCGGCAATCAACTTGTGGAAGAGCCCCGCCGGAGCCATGCGCTCGCCATATTCACTATACAGGTAGAGGCCGACGTCGCCGCAGACGTCAATGCCTAGCATATCCATCAGCGTAAAGGGGCCCATAGGCATCCCGAATTCGGTCAGCGCGCGGTCTATCGTCTGCGCATCGGCGGCACCCTCCTGTAAGCAGAAGGTCGCCTCATTAAGATAGGGCATGAGGAGCCGGTTGACGAGGAAGCCCGGACACTCCTGCACCACGACGGGGATTTTGCGCAGCGACTCGGCGAAGGAGACCACGTCGTCCACCGTCTCCTGTGCAGTATCCAGGCCGGGGATGACCTCCATCAATTTCATGACGTGCGCCGGGTTGAAGAAGTGCATCCCGATCATCTTCGCCGGGCGCTTGGTGGCCGCGCCCATCTCGCTGATGGAGAGGGCCGAGGTATTGCTGGCGAAGATCGTTGTCTCCGGGCAGACGGCGTCCAATTCGGCGAAGATGCGCTTTTTCAGATCCATCCGCTCCGGCACGGCTTCAATGACCAGGTCGGCATCGCTGAGGCTGTCGTAGGCCAACGTCGGCTCAATGAGGGCCAACCTGTTCTCCATTTCCCCGGCGCTCATCTTGCCTTTGTCCACCCGCCGCTGATAGATATCGCGGATGCGGGTCAGGCCGCGCTCCAGCATCGCCTGATCCACGTCTTTCAGGACGACGGGGAGGCCGGAGTAACTGATGACCTGGGCGATCTCTGCGCCCATCGTTCCGGCGCCGATGACGCCTGCCTTGAAAATGTACATGCGTGCCTCCTGACTTCTCGCTTAACCACGGAGACACAGAGGACACGGAGGAAGTGGTTTACCACAAAGACACAAAGGCACAAAGTTTATGATTATCTTTGTGTCTTGGTGCCTTGGTGGTGAGGCCTTGTTTCTTTTCTCTGTGCTCTCCGTGTCTCCGTGGTTCATCTATGCCTTCTCCACGATCAGTGCGCCACCCTGCCCGCCGCCGACGCACATGGTCACCATGCCGTAGCGGACGTTCCGCCGCTCCATCTCGTTCAGGATGGTCACCACCTGGCGAGAGCCGGTGGCGCCGACGGGGTGGCCCAGGGCTATCGCGCCGCCGTTGACGTTCACCTTCTCCCAATCCCAGCCGTAGCCCTGGGCGACCATCTCCCGGCCTACGGCCAGGCATTGCGCGGCAAAGGCTTCGTTCAACTCAATCAGGGCTACGTCGTCTAGTTTCAGCGCGGCTTTCTTGAGTGCCATGGGCATCGCCCGCGCCGGGCCGATGCCCATGTAGGCGGGATCCACCCCAGCGTAGGCATAAGCGACGAGGCGAGCGCGCGGCTTCAGGCCTAACTGCGCTGCCCGCTCGGCGGTGGCGACGATCATCGCTGCCGCACCGTCGCTGATGGGGCAGGAGTTGGCGGGCGTCACCGTGCCGCCCTCCTTGAAGATCGTGGGATAGAGCGCGGCTTTTTGCACCGTCAGCGCCGGGTTGATGGACTCGTCCTGGGTGATCGGCTCCGAGGCGACCTCCTGACCGGCCACCTTCTTCTTGACATAAACAGGAACGATCTCCGTCTGGAACTTCCCCGTACGGGTCGCCATAAACGCCTTCTTGTGCGACTGCACCGCGAAGGCGTCTTGCTCTTCTCGTGTGATCTCGTATTGCTCCACCAGGTTTTCGGCGGTGCGCCCCATCAGTTGGCCGCAGACCGGGTCGGTCAGCCCTTCCCACAGCGCATCGGTGAATTGCACGTGGCGCAGTTTGATGCCCCAGCGCGCCTCGCGCACGATATAGGGGATGTTGGACATGCTCTCTGTGCCGCCGACGAGGTATAGCTCGCCTTCGCCCGCCTGGATCGCGCGGTAGGCCGAGGTGATTGCCTCTATGCCGGAGGCGCAGTTGCGATGGACGGTAAAGCCGGGGACTTCGCGCGGGATGCCGGCAAAGAGCGCGGCGACGCGAGCGATATTAGGTGCGTCCGAGGGCTGGGCGACGCAGCCGAGGATTACATCATCCAGGGTCGCGGCGTCCGCGCCTGTGTCGGCCAGGGTCTTCTTGAAGACGGTGGTTGCCAGATCCACCGCGGTGATAGTGCGGAGCGCGCCTCCGTGCGCGCCAAGGGGGGTACGGCTGCCGCCGACGATGACAACGTCTTTCATGCTGCTCTCCTCTGCAAACCCTAAAGGTCTCTGTAGAGACGAGCCGTCGGCTCGTCTCTACAACCCTTTAGGGGTTTGAATACTTTGGTTTCTTGGGATTCACACAAAACGAAAAGGCGAGGGCCGCTGAGAGCACGTAACGCTCCATGAGGCTATCCCTCGCCTGATAGATAGGGCGGTGCCGGAAAGGCGGTCGCCGGTGACGTGCCTCCGCAAGCCGCAGCACACTTTGGTCAGTGTTATGAAACCACCGTCACCCATATTCTATACCAATTTCTGAGAGAGCACAAATGGCGTCAGGCCTCACGGTTCCTCGTTTGACATTGCATAGGATTAGCGTGATAATAGGTCTCACTATGAAACACGAGGATACCTGTGGCCGTCGAAGTCATCACCTATGGCAGACTAACCTGGGTCAACATCGTCCAGCCTTCGCCGGAGGATATGCAATACCTCCGCGCCCATTACTCCTTTCATCCCCTGGAACTAGAGGACTGCCTCAGCCAGATAGAACGGCCCAAGATAGACGAGCACGAGGATTATCTTTTCATTGTCATGCACTTCCCGGTCTTTGACCGTCAGGCTCAGATCAGCCGTCCTTCCGAAGTCAATTTCTTCATTGGGGCAAACTACCTGGTGACAATCCATGCCGGAGTATTGAAACCCCTCGTACTGCTATTCAATTCCTGTAAAGAAGAGGAAACGGCGCGCCAGCGACACATGGGTAAAGGTGCCGGCCGGCTCCTTTACAACGTTCTGGATCGCATGGTGGACTACTGCTTCCCCATGCTTAACAAGGTGGGCCAGCATATCCGGGATATTGAAGAGGATATGTTCACCACCGACATGCGTCGCGTTGTACAGAACATTTCTCTGGTGCGCCGTGATCTGATTTCCTTGCGGCGTGTCATCAAACCTCAGATTGCCATTGTCACCAATCTGGAGAGAAAAGATCGCCCCTTCATCCAGGAAGAACTGGACGTCTATTTCGGCGACATCGTGGACGGTTTCTCCCGTGCCTGGGACATCCTGGAGGACTATGAGGAAGTGATTGAGGGGCTTAGTTCTACCAGCGACTCGCTCATTTCCTACCGCATCAACGAGGTGATCCGCATCTTAACGGTCATCTCGGTCATCATGCTGCCGCTGACCCTCGTTTCCGGCATCTATGGTATGAATATCGCGCTGCCGCTCGCGCAGCATCCGCTTTCATTCGTTTTCGTTCTCGGTGTAATGATCTTGGTTGCTGGCGGTATGTTGACCTTCTTCCGCCATCGGGGGTGGGTCTGATGAGTAGCGTCGCCCGCGCCGCGCTCGCGCCACCCTCTTTGGTGACCACGCCGGAGCAACTCACCGCGCTCTTGCAGCGGCTCAAGGGTGAGCCGGTTGTGGCGGTAGATACCGAATCCAACAGTCTCTATGCCTATTATTATCGGGTCTGCCTCATCCAGGTCTCCATCCCCGGTGCCGATTACCTGCTAGACCCCCTGATCCCCGACCTTGATATGTCTCCCCTGGGCGACATCTTCTCCAATCCAGCCGTGGAAAAGGTCTTCCACGCCGCAGAAAATGATATTCTGGTCTTGCAGCGCGACTACAATTTCTGCTTTGTTCGTTGCTTTGATACCATGCTGGCGGCTCGCATCCTCGGCTGGCGGCAGGTGGGGTTGGCTGCGATCCTGGACGAGCGTTTCCACGTCCAATTGGACAAGAGTCTGCAAAGAACCGATTGGGGGCGCCGCCCTCTGGCACGAGACCAAATGGCGTATGCCCGGCTTGATACCCATTATCTCCTCCCCCTCCGGGATTTGCTCCTCGCGGAACTGCGCTCGCGTGGCCGTTTGGATGAGGCCAGGGAAGCCTTCGCCGCCCTAGAGAATATCGCTTGGGTGGAGAAGCCGTTTGACCCCGACGGCTTCTGGCGGATAAACGGGGCGCGCGACCTCCCGCCGCGCGCGCTCGCCACCTTGCAAGAACTCTACCTCTTCCGAGATGCCGAGGCTCGCCGCCAGAATTGGCCTCCCTTCAAGATCGCGACGGATCAAGCCCTGATCAACCTGGCGATGACACAACCCCAGGACGGCAATGCTCTGAGCCGGGTGCCACGGATCGGTTCAACCCAAGCCCATCGCTGGGGCAAGGGATTCCTGGCCGCGATTGAGCGCGGGCGTGTGGCTCCGCCTCCATCTCCCCCCCCGCGTCAAGGGAACCACAACGGGAGCCGTCCTGATGAGGCCACGATGACTCGCTTTGATGCGTTGCGTGCCTGGCGTAGCAAGAAGGCCCATGAGCGGGACGTGGAGCCCGACGTCGTTGCCAGCAACGAGGTCCTGATGACCCTGGCTCGCCTCTGTCCCCACACCCCGGATGAGTTGTCTCGCGCGGGCGTGTGGGGCCCCTGGAAGCAACGCACCTACGGCCCGGATATACTAAACATATTGAAGGATGCCCGTCACTGATGATTTCAACGCGCTATCGCTGGCTAAGCGTGCCTCTCACCGTCCTGGCCCTATTCCTCGGCTGGGCACTAGGTGTCGTTGCCTCGCCTGAGGAGCCTAAGTACCGCTACGTTTTCCCGGTGCAGCCGCCGGACGTTGCCCACTTCGCGCCTGAGCATCACGACTACCCCGCAACGGATATTTTTGCCCCGGCAGGGGCCTTGTTCGTTGCACCAACCGACGGTGTGATTGAATTCATCAGCCGCGAGGATCTCTGGAACCCTGAGGCGGATGATCCGGTAACGCGCGGTGGGCTTGCGATCAGCATGGTAGGCGACGATGGCGTGCGCTACTACGGCTCACATTTGTCGGAGGTTGACGGTGCGCTGGCTGCGGGGATGCGGGTGCAGGCAGGGCAGACTCTAGGCCGGATAGGACAATCGGGCAACGCGCGCAGCACGCCCTCGCATCTGCACTTTGGCATCTCTCATCCTACCTTCCCCGATGATTGGGCGGTTCGCCGCGGCGAGGTCTCCCCTTATCCGTATCTACAGGCCTGGCTCAAGGGCGAGATGCGGGCACCGGCGATCCTCTCTCGTTCCTGCGCCGCTTCAGGTGCGGAGGCTGCATCCAACTGCGAGATTTTCGGCTATTCGGCGCAAGGACGTCCTTTGGAGGTCTATCGCTTTGGCAACGGCCCGGTGAAGATAGCCCTCATCGGTGCGATTCATGGCGGCTACGAGTGGAACTCGGCGGCGTTGATGCACCGGCTCATGGCTCACCTCGTTGCCAATCCTACCCTCGTCTTCACACGAACCACGTTGTACGTCGTTCCTCTGCTCAATCCTGATGGCTTAGCCCGCAGCGGCGGCCCCGATGGACGCTTCAACGGCAACATGGTGGACATCAACCGCAACTGGGACTGTCTCTGGCAGCCCAGGGCCGAATGGAAAGGACGGGCGGTGAGCCCCGGCGCGCGGCCTTTCTCCGAGCCGGAAGCCCAGGCTCTGCGCGATTTCTTGTTGGATGGCCGCTTCCGTGCAGCGGTTTTCTACCATAGTTCCGGCGGGATGGTAACGGCTGGGGCACGCTGTGGCGGTGGCGACGCGTCGCGGGCGTTCTCCCATGCCATCGCCCGCGCGACCGGCTATACCTCCATGCGTTTCCCGCAGTCTGACGTGACCGGCGAGGCAGCGGACTGGTTCACCTCCCAAGGCATTCCCGCCGTGGCTATTGAGTTAAGTACCCATGTGAGTCTGGATTGGGCGCAAAACCTCAAGGCTCTGCAAGCGATTCAGCAGGTGGCGGTTGCGAACTCGCCGAGCCAACCACCTGTGCAAGAGGTCCCTCTGATCCCGATCCCAGGCCTACCTTATCCCCTGATCTGGCGCTGGGCCGAGGGCCTATGACCCGGTCTTGGAGCCCTGCCAGAAACGGATACCAGCCTCATGAACATACAATTTCTTGGCGCGGCCCGCACGGTCACCGGCTCCATGCACCTGGTCACCGTCAACGGTCACCGGCTCCTCCTGGACTGCGGCTTGTTTCAGGGACGCCGCGCGGAGACGTGGGAGCGTAATCGCACTTTCCCTTTCAACGTCGCCGAACTGGACGCGGTCGTCCTATCCCATGCCCACATAGACCATTCCGGCAACCTACCCAATCTGGTCAAGGCGGGGTTCCACGGCTGCGTCTATGCCACCTCTGCCACACGCGATCTCTGCGCGGCCATGCTCCCCGATTCAGGTCACATCCAGGAAAGCGATACGGCCTACGTGAACAAGAAACGGGCACGCCAGAATCTACCGCCTGTGGAACCGCTCTATACCCGCCAGGAGGCCATCGCTACACTTTCCTCGTTTCACTCCCTGGAGTACGGCCATACCTTCATGCCTGTTCCTGGCGTGAAGGCAACCTTTCTGGACGCCGGGCACATCCTGGGGTCGGCCATCACGGTCCTTGATCTGGACGAGGGGGGGCGCCGTTTGCGCCTGGCCTTCACCGGCGATCTAGGGCGCAAGGGTCTTCCCATTCTCCGCGACCCGGCGCCGGTAGAAGGTGCGGACGCGCTGATCGTGGAGAGTACCTACGGGGCACGCACGCACGAGACGCCCGACCAGGCGCGCGACAGATTAGTAGAGATCACCCGCGAGACACAGCGCCGCGGCGGCAAACTCCTGATACCCGCCTTCGCCGTCGGGCGCACACAGGAGATCGTTTATGGTTTTCACCGCCTCTTTGAGGCCGGGGCTCTCCGCCCGATCAGTGTCTATGTGGATAGCCCGTTAGCCATCAACGTTACGGAGGCTTTTCGTCTCCACCCGGAGTGCTACGACGCGGACGTGAACGACTTCCTGCTGCGCGACTCGCACAACGATCCGTTCGGTTTCGGACGTCTCACCTATGTACGCGACGTGGAGGATTCCAAGGCTCTGAACACCCTTGACAAGCCTGCCATCATCATCGCGGCATCGGGGATGTGCGAAGGGGGGCGCATCCTGCACCATCTGCGCCACAACATTGAGGATCCGCGCACCTGTATCCTCTTCCCCGGCTTCCAGGCAGAGAATACGCTAGGCCGTCGCCTGGTGGATGGAGAGAAGAAGGTGCGTATCTTTGGTGAGGAGTTCAGGGTGCGGGCGAGGGTGGAGCAGATCAACGGCTACAGCGCGCACGCCGACCGCGACGAACTCCTCGGCTGGACACGAGAGGCGATGGCGCGAGGGCCGCTCAAGCGCGCCTTTGTCGTACATGGCGACGAGACGAACGCGTTTGCTCTCGCACAGGGGTTACAGCAGGAATTGGGAATTAGAGAGGTGGTTGTGCCGGAGCGGGGGCAGGAGGTAGAGTTATAGCCAGTGGCTGCCCCCAGCGTTCTATCACAAACCGCTCAAGCCCATATCCGGCATAGGCAAGCAAATCGGGCAGGTTCTTGCGTGCTTCCGATGCGTTTATTTGCGTGGTCATCGTCGTCTAACGACCAGTCGCTATTTGTACGTCACCTTGTAGTCGGCAGGCACGACCTCAAACCAGGTGTTGCCCGGCTTGAAAGGAACCGGCCGGCCATCGGGGAACAGATAGGCGGTGTTCCGGTCGGGCTGGCTGCGCCAGATGGCTTCAAACACCTGGCCGTCACGGAAGATGAGGGCTTTCCCTTCCCCCCATAGTTCAATGCGGATGCTCAGGCTCCCCAGGCTGTCCTCTTTGATGTCGGTGTTGGTGTGCCGGGCGAACTGCACCACCACGTTTGCTGCACCCAACTGCTCTTTGGAGGCTGCGTCCACGTGGGGCGCAGCGGCCATCGCGCGCAGGTAGCGACCTCTGCCTGCATCGTAGGTCCAATCTACTTCGTTATCCAGGCGGGTGAATTTCGGATAGGGGATGTGGATAGACGTGGCAGGGCTGCCGCCTCCGGGCACGTCCGTCGCGAACAGGAAGCCGCGCACCTGCACGGTCTTCTCCAAGCCTTTGTCAGCCAGCCATTTTCGCAAGCCTGCGGTGCTGGTTTGCAGGCGTGTGCGATAATCGGTACCTACGTTATAGAAGTAGCGGTTGTTACCGGGATCATCCAGGTCGCCATCCAGATAGGGGAAACTCGCCTTGTGTTTCAGTATCCAGCGCACCATGTCGCTGCCACCGGAGCAGGCGAGGAGGCCACCGAATTGGGCGGTGAGTTCCGCATTGATGAGGCGAGCAGAGCGTACCGGCCCGATGCGCTCCGCTTCCTGGCCCCAGAACACGGCAGTGAAACGGGTAATAAAGTACGACTCCATCACGTACTCGTACACCAGGTCGGCCTGGGCAAACCCATACTGCGGGCGGGCTTGCGGATCGTTATTGATGCAGACGTGCAACGGGCGGAGCGCGAGTTTCGCGGGGTCCACTTCCAGGCCGGTCAGAGGATTGACGTTGGCCGCTCGGGGCGGGAGGTCGGGCAGTGGTGACACCTGAGGCACAGGGCCAAAAGGCGGTGGCAGAAGCCAGACCTCACCTCCGGCTCCCTGCCCGCCGGAACCTTTCGGCGTAATTGTCGGGACCGGGCCACTGGCATTGCCCGATTTGGCTACGGGTGTGTCAGTCGGTGGAGCGGGCGTATCGGTCGGTGGCACAGGTGTATCAGTAGCCGGAGGCAACGGTGTCGCGGTAGGCGGTTCCACGGGAGTAGAGGTAGGCGGAATAGGAGTAGCGGTAGCGATAGGTGCCAGGCGCGGTGTCCTGGTTGGGGTTGGGGAAGGACGAGGTCGCGGGCTGCCGCACGCGCCCATCACCAGCAGAGCAATGAGCGCCACGAGCAGCATGACCAGGCCCCGCCACCGTCGGTACGACCGGCGAATGGTCATGCGAAGGGTTCCTCCTTTGCGGAACGCCATGTTACCAATTATAGGGACGTGGGGCTGAACCAAATCGTTCCCAGTGTGCGATCCCTCTCAATAATCTACGCCCAATCCGAAGATGCCGTTGCCCTGGTCACCGTAGAAGGAGCCGACGTAGAGGCGATAGTCGCCGTCGGGCACGGGAAGCACGGTAGTCAAAATGGGAACGTTCTCATTCTTCTGAGCGATCAGCCCTTGATGCTCACTAAAGGGCCCGTAGGTCTGAAGCCACCAGTGACCATCGGCTCCCTCGCGTTCGGTGTAGGCACTGTCGCCGCTGGTGTAGCGGGGGTCTTCAGCCTCAAAACGAAGTTCGCCGCCGTCAGGCCCGACCAGGCGCACGTAGTCGTAGGCGGCGTCATGCCCCGGTATCGGCCCGATGCGCAGCGTCAGTCTTCCCCCGGAGACTTCCACCATACCCAGGTCAATGTCCCAGGGCGCGGAGGTGACGTTGCCCCGGAAGGTGCGCCGGGGGTTCCACGATGCCGTGCCCGGTTGGGCTTCTGGAATCGTCGTCGGAGAAGCCGATACCGCCCCCGGCTCCTGGACTACCGCGGCGCCCGCGCTCACCCGTAACGTGGTGAACATCAAGTCGTTGTTCGCGCTACGATATTGTTTCGCCTGCGCCTCCGGGTAACGCTGGCGCAGCACCTCTAAGACAGGCTCGTGGTTGGGGCTGACGATGTACAGCGCGTTTGCCGCAGGGGATTGGCCGGGGTCCATTGCCTCCGCTTCCGTTACTTCGTGCAGGGTGCGCCCATAGGCAAAGTAGTCTAGGAGTCGCTCGCGTGCGTAGGGCTCTTTGATCAGAAAGATCTGCACCGAAGGGTCCAGCGCGGCGATGAGGCGTCCCATGCGCACCAGCGGCTGCGCATTGTCTCTCACGTGCGCGTAATAGACTTCCCAATTGTTCAGGCCCACGAAGATCAATGCTGCTGCGATGAGGATTCCGCCTATCCGGTCTCCTACGTCACCCAACAACGAGCCGGCGGTATGCCACAACCGCTCCAACGCGACGGCGGCCAAGATACAGACTGGTATGAGGAGGACGATCAGGTGCGGCCAGAAGGGCGGGTCGTTGCTGATGAAGTTGCCCAGCAGCAAGGTTCCAACCACCCAAACGATCAGGAGCAAGTAACGCGCCTGGCGCACGTAGCGCAGGCTGTAGCCCAGGCCTAAGGCCAGGAATCCGGCGGTGAAGAGGTCCACGAACGGACGCGGCAAACCGAAGTGGGTGCTGGTATCACCATAAACGCTGAAGACCAAAATCGTGCGCTTGAAGTTCTCCCACAGGACACCGGAGAGAGAGGCGACGCCGTATTTGCCCCGGAGGTGAGTGATAACCGCCGGATTGAAGATGGTAACGATGCTGCCACGGCCCATCAAGAGGGCGGGGTTTTGCAGCCCGAAGGCCAGGAAGGGGCCAAACGCGCAGAGCGCGCCCGCAGCCATCAGCCCCCAACCGCCGAGAGTGCGGCGCATGACGTCCCGCTGCCAGAGGAAAAGCCAGGGAACCAGGAAAACCAGGATCACACCCATCATGCGCGTCGGATAATAGACCTGCAACCCCAACCC